>CAWUJR010000049.1:0-13884 GCA_963922375.1 uncultured Robbsia sp. | reverse complement strand
GCCATCACGGTCGCCCGATCGCAACCCACCTCCCCGCACGCTCGAGCTTTGTTTATCCCGATTACCGGTCATGGCCCTCCCTGCGGCCCGCCCTTTCGCCGACTGGTTTGCCGGGCTCGGCTGCCGCACGCTGGGTGATCTCCGAAAACTGCCACGCGCCGGCTTGAAACGGCGGTGCGGCGAAACGCTGCTCGATACCCTCGATCAGGCCCTGGGCCATATGGCCGAGGGTTTCGACTGGATCGTGCCGCCGGAATGCTTCGAATGTCGACAGGAGCTGCCGGATCGGGTCGAGCAAACGCATGCGATACTCGCGAGCGCGACGGGACTGGTCGCGCAATTGACCGGATGGCTAGCGGTACGGCAATTGGCCGTCACGCGCGTCGTATTGTGGCTGGAGCATGAGCGCGGTCGCCAAGCGATGCCGCCGACGGGCATCGTGATTGCATTGGCCGAACCCACTTGGCAAGATAAGCATCTGGTACGCCTGTTGACCGAGCGACTGGCGCAAACGGCACTCCCAGCAGCGGTACTCGCCGTGCGCCTGGAAGCGGCGACGACCGAACCGGCCCGGCCGCCCTCGGCAAGCCTCTTTCCCGATGCCGGTGGCAATGCGTCGACCCATCATCGATTGATCGAATTGCTGACGGCGCGCCTGGGCATGGATAATGTGCTGCATGTCGCGCCCATAGAAGATCATCGCCCGGAAGTCGCAAATCGATGGCAATCCGAATCCGTCGATCGGCCGACGTCAGCGCAGCGGACCCGCCAGCCCCAGCAACGAGCCACGCATTCGACGGCAGGCTCAGCCGTTTCGGTTGCGCCATCAGCGTGTCATCCGGTTGCTTCCTCGGCAACGGATTCGGTTGCTTCCTCGGCAGCCCATTCGGTTGCGCATCTCGCCACGCCTGCTGCGACGCTTGCCGGTGACAGCAGAGCGGTGCCCCCAGGCGCATCGCGGCCGGTCTGGCTGCTGGCGTCACCTATCCCGCTGTTGATACGCGAGCATCGGCCTTTCTATGGCAGCACGCTACGCCTGGTATCGGCCGGTGAACGCATCGAAAGCGGCTGGTGGGATGCCGCCGGCGTCAGTCGCGATTACTTTGTCGCCGAAGCCCGGGATCACAGCTGTTATTGGATTTTCCGCGAGCGCCCCAGCAGCAGTCAGGCCGACGAGGTGCGCTGGTATCTGCATGGACTGTTCGGCTGACGACGCGGCAGCGCATCCCACACGACGGTCAGCGGCGGCGTTCGGCGTTCGGCGTTCGGCGTTCGGCATTCGGCATTCGGCTATAGGCGCCGGCTGAACGCAACGATCAGTTTGAGCCGGTACTTGCACCCAGCGTCATGCTATGGATGAATTTATCGATAAACGCCTCGCACGCCACGATCTGCTCCAGCGACACGAACTCATTCGGCTTATGTGCCTGCTCGATATTGCCCGGTCCGCAGACGATGCTGGGCACGCCAGCGTTTTGGAACAGTCCCGCCTCCGTACCATAGGCGACCTTGCGCTTCTGCGCATCGGACGTCAGCGCCCGCACGAGTTGCGAAATCGCTGCCTGCTCCGACGCATCCAAACCAGGCGCAGACGCGATTTTCGAGATCTCGATCGCAGCGCTCGCGTGTTCGCGACGCATCCGCGGCAACAACGTATCGTGTGCGTACGCATCGATTCGCGCGAAGATCGCTTCCGGGTCCAATGTCGGCAGATTCCGGAATTCGAACGAAAAACGGCATTCGGCAGGCACCGTATTGATCGCATTGCCGCCTTGGATCATACTGGTCTGCGCGGTCGAGAACGGCACGTCGTATTGCTCGTCGAACGGCCCGCGCGCACGAAACTCATCCGCGATATCGCGGATGAAGCAAATCAGCCGCGCCGCATATTCGATCGCATTCAGGCCATGCGGCGTCAGCGACGAATGCGCGGCAAATCCTTTCACGCAGCAGTTGTAGGTGTTGATGCCTTTATGCGCGATGACCGGCCGCATGCTGGTCGGCTCGCCCACGATACAGCCGGATGGCGCGACACCGCGCTTTTGCAGATCGGCAATCATCAGCGGTGCACCCACGCATCCCACTTCCTCGTCGAACGACAGCGCAAAATGGATCGGTTTGTCTAGCTTCGCCGCCAGCATCGCCGGCACTTTCGTCAACGCGATACCGATGAAACCCTTCATATCCGCAGTCCCGCGACCGTAGAGCAAACCGTCACGGATTTCGGGTACGAACGGATCGCTGTCCCACTTTTGACCGTCGACCGGCACGACGTCGGTATGGCCGGACAACACTACGCCCCCCTTTGTCGCGCCGTCGCGCGCCGGAATCGTCGCGAACAGGTTCGCCCATCTACCGGTCGGGTCGGTCGTCAACGTGCTGTTGATGCCGAACGATTGCAAGTGGTCGCGGACGGTTTCGATCAAGCCCATGTTCGGATGGCGGCTCACCGTATCAAACGCCACCAGTTTCTTGATCCAGTCGAGTGACGCCGGTTCACCTAATGCGGTATGCGGTGGGGACAACGTGGACTCGAGCGTGGTTGACATGGTTTTTTCCGAATGGGTGTCTGAGGGAAAGCGGAGATATCACGCAGATGATAGCGAACTTCGAGCAGATCGGCCTGCGATGGATAAAATCCGCTACGCGAGCTAATCGGATGGGGACGTGACGTTGCCGTCTTGTCCCTATTTTCAGTCCCCAGCTAACGCCGAATTCCGATACCAACTATCGCCTTGCGCCCCATTTTTCAAGACGACCGGTCGACGCGAGGCGGTCACCATTGAGTTCAATGTCGCCCCGCCTAACAGGCAGCAACGATTACACCGGCTCCCATTAGAAGCGAAGGCGGGCATATCGACAATGGAAGCGAACGAGAGAGCACTCCAACTCGGACGCGATTTTATCGAACGAAATAATCATTTAATTGCAAACTTTCATGGCTCGACGCAGTTTGAATTTATTACATGCAACGCAGTACAGAAACACCCCGATTCTTGACGCATCACCGCGCAATCAACGATTACCTAAGTCGAAGTTTGGAATTTCGAAAATCGGTGGAAGGATTTGCTATAAGTCGTCATCCTGTCGACCGTTCCGCTCGCATCCGTGACTATCGCAAATGGGTCGATCGCTATGGCGATGCTGGTTTTCGCGGTGGGGCTGGGTATTGGCATCGGGCTGACGGTGTACGACGCAGCGGCAACGGACAACAAAGCGTGACACGGTTCCTCGTTTCCCGGTTACGACACGGAAGGATGGCCAATACCGGCTTCGGACAGTGACCTGCAGTTTTGCTGCCATGTCGAAGTACTGTATTTTTATACAGTATAATGGTATCTTGATAAAACCCGTCGACAGCAGAGCCGCTGAGTCGCCTATCGCGCACTTCCTACGAACCAACCGACCGTTTTTGGGTTATGCACCCGCCATTTGCTACGCTGCCGGCTTATGCCGAGCTTTTCTGCCTGTCGAATTTTTCGTTTCTGCACGGTGCCTCGCCGGCCGAGGCGCTGGTAAGACGTGCGGCGGAATTGGGTTATGCCGGCATTGCGGTGACCGACGAGTGTTCGCTGGCAGGCGTGGTGCGCGCGCATGTGGTCGCGGACGAAATCAAGCTGCCGCTGGTCATCGGTGCGCATTTTCAAGTCGGTTATCCGGACGGCTCGCCCGCGTTCCGGCTGATCCTGCTCGCGCAGACCCGCGAAGGCTATGGCAATTTGTCCGAGCTGATCACCCTCGCCCGCATGCGCGCCACGAAAGGTCGCTACCGCCTCACTACGCAGGATCTGGCGCAGCCCGATAGCGCGCAGCAACATCTGCGAGGCATGCCGGAATGTCTGGCGATTCTGGTGCCCGATTATCCGGCAGACGAAGCGCAACTGGATACGCAGTTGGCGTGGCTGGCCGAGACGTTTCCCGATCGCGCATGGGCCGGTCTCGTATTGCAACAACGCGCGATGGACGATGTGCATCGCGGCGCGCTCGAATATCTTGCACAACGCCATCGACTGCCGGTGGTGGCGCTCGGGCATGTGACCATGCATGTGCGCTCGCGCAAACCGCTGCACGACACGATGACTGCGATTCGTATCGGCAAGCCGGTGCAGGCCTGTGGCTATCATCTGGCCGCCAATGCAGAACAACATCTGCGCTCACGGCTACGCCTCGCCAATATCTATCCGGCGCACGCGTTGCGCGCCACCGTGGATATTCTGTCACGCTGCCGCTTTCTGCTTAGCGAACTGCATTACGAATATCCCGATGAACTCGTGCCCAAAGGCATCAGTCCCGCCGACTACCTGCGCCAAGAAACCTATATCGGCGCGCATCGACGCTATCGCGACGGCATTCCGCCGCAAGTGCAGCAGCAAATCGAACATGAACTGGCGATCATTGCCGAGCTGGAATACGAGCCGTATTTTTTGACGGTGTACGACATCGTTCAGTTTGCCCGTAACGAAAAAATCCTCTGTCAGGGACGCGGTTCGGCTGCCAATTCGGCGGTCTGTTATTGCCTGGGCGTCACCGAAGTCGATCCGTCGCGCGGAAATATGCTGTTCGAACGCTTCATCAGCAAGGAGCGCAAAGAGCCGCCCGATATCGACATCGATTTCGAGCATCAGCGCCGCGAAGAAGTGATTCAGTATCTGTATCGCAAATACGGTCGCGATCGCACGGCGATTGCGGCTGCCATTGCGACGTATCGGCCACGCAGTGCATTACGCGATACTGGCAAGGCATTGGGCATCGATGCCGATCTGGTGGACCGTGTCGCCAAGACGCATCATTGGTTCGATTCGAGCAATGATCTGCTCGCCCGCTTCGGCGAATCAGGACTCGACGTGAATGCGCCGCTGATCCGACAATGGGCGCATTTCGCGTCGCAATTGCTGGGGTTTCCACGGCATCTGTCGCAGCATAGCGGCGGCTTTGTGATCAGCCGGGGCAAGCTGTCGCGTCTGGTCCCGATCGAAAACGCCGCGATGCCGGATCGCAGTGTCATTCAATGGGACAAGGACGATCTTGAATCGCTTGGGCTCCTTAAAATCGATATCCTCGCGTTGGGTATGCTGTCGGCGATCCGCCGTGCACTGGCGTTGGTCTCGCTGCGCCGCGGCGATGCGTTCGAAATGCAGGACATCCCCGATGGCGACGACCCTACCTACGACATGATCTGTCGCGCGGATACGATCGGAGTGTTTCAGATCGAGTCGCGCGCCCAGATGAGTATGCTGCCACGTCTGCGTCCAAAGGAATTTTACGACCTGGTGATCGAGGTGGCGATCGTCCGGCCGGGACCGATCCAGGGCGGTGCGGTGCATCCTTATTTGCAACGGCGCCAGGGGTTCGAGAAGCCCACCTATCCAAGCGAAGAACTGAAGGTCGCGCTGGAACGCACGCTCGGTGTACCGATCTTCCAGGAACAAGTGATGCAGATCGCGATGATCGCGGCGGGCTTTACGGCGGACGAGGCCGATCAATTGCGGCGTGCGATGGCGGCATGGAAACGCAAAGGCGGCTTGCACCATTACTACGACAAGATCATCAATGGCATGACCGAACGTGGTTACGAAAAGGCCTTTGCGGAAGGCATTTTCGAGCAAATAAAAGGATTCGGCGAATACGGTTTTCCGGAAAGTCATGCGGCCAGCTTTGCGCTACTGGTCTATGTGAGCAGTTGGCTCAAATGCCATGAACCCGAGGCATTTCTGGCGGCGATGTTGAACAGCCAACCGATGGGATTTTATTCCCCGTCGCAACTGGTGCAGGACGCCAGGCGGCATCAAGTCGTCGTGTTGCCGGTGGATGTGACCTGCAGTCATTGGGACAGCAGCTTGGAATGGACATCGCCTTCGCCGGAGCAAAAGCAGCCGCTGCCGAGGCCTGCGGTCAGACTGGGGCTATCGTTGCTGCACGGCATGCGCGACGGTGCCGCCGAGCGCATCGTGAACGCACGATCGATACGACCATTTGCGTCGGTCGCGGATCTGGCGTTGCGCGCGCAGCTCGACCGGCACGACTTGCAGGTACTGGCCGCTGCAAATGCGCTCGCACCGCTCGTCGGCAATCGGCGCGCGGCATTATGGCAGTCCGTTGCTGCGGTGCCGGATAAAGACATGCTGGCGGTGGCCACCGCCGCCGCCGAGGATGATACGCCGGTGCTCGGTCAGCCGTCGGAAGCCGACGACGTCGTAGACGACTATCGGTCGATGGGCCTGACGCTCGGTCGGCATCCGGTGCATCTGCTGCGTCCCCATTTACTGAAAAAGCAACTGATGCCGGCGTCAACGCTTTATACCTATCGGAACGGTCAGCTCGCACGCGGCTGTGGCCTGGTCACCGTCCGCCAGCGTCCCGGCACTGCCAAAGGCGTGATCTTCCTGACGATCGAAGACGAGAGCGGCAGCGTCAATGTGATCATCTGGCCGTCGTTATTGGAAAAACAGCGGCATGAAGTGTTGAACGCGCCACTGCTGGGCGTGCTAGGGGTCTGGCAATGCGAAGGCGAAGTCCGGCATCTGGTCGCGCATCGGTTGCTGGACCTGTCGCATCTGCTGGGCCGATTGCCATCGAACAGTCGCAATTTCTGTTGAGACAGCGGGCCGCCACATCGAGGAAAAGGGCGAGCGCCTCGATGTGGTGCAGAGCGCAGCCGCGGGCCGGGCACGCTGCGTGCGATAGCACCGCAACACGCCAAGCGCTATCGCGGCTTGCCGCTTCTGCCCTATCCCTATTGGAGACAACGATGAAAGCACTGGTTTATGAAGGTCCGCGTAAAGTCACGGTCAAAGAAATGCCCGACGCCAAAATCGAACGCCCTACCGATGTGCTGGTCAAGATCACGACCACGAACATCTGCGGTTCGGATCTGCATATGTACGAAGGCAGAACCAATATGGAAACCGGCCGCATCCTGGGGCATGAGAACCTCGGCGTCGTCGTCGAGGTGGGCAATGGCGTCGAGCGCATCAAGGTGGGCGACCGCGTGTGCCTGCCATTCAATATCGGCTGCGGGTTCTGCAAAAACTGCGAACGCGGCCTGACCGGCTTCTGCCTGACGGCGAACCCGGGCATGGCGGGTGCCGCGTACGGCTTTGCCGGCATGGGCCCTTATTCGGGTGGCCAAGCCGAATACTTGCGCGTGCCGTTCGGCGACTTCAATTGCCTGGTGCTACCGCCTGATGCGGAAGAAAAAGAAAACGACTACGTGATGCTGTCCGATATCTTTCCGACCGGTTATCACGCTACGGTGCTCGCCGGCGTGGAACCGGGCGATTCGGTCGTCATCTATGGTGCGGGGCCCGTAGGCTTGATGGCGGCGATGTCGGCCACACTGAAAGGCGCAAGCAAGGTAATGGTCGTCGACAGCCACAAGGACCGGCTTGCGTTGGCCGAAAAAATGGGCGCGATCGCGATCGATGACAGCAACGGCGACAGTGCCGACCAAGTGCTCGAGCTGACCAAAGGCGAAGGTGCCGATCGCGGCTGCGAATGTGTTGGTTATCAATGCAGTTGCAAAGGCCACGAGGTACCGAACCTGACGATGAACAATCTCGTCAAGGCGGTCCGCCCGACAGGCGGTATTGGCGTGGTCGGCGTGTTCGTTGCGCAAGACCCGAACTCACCGGACGAACTCTATAAGGAAGGCAAGATTGCATTCGACTTCGGCCAAATGTGGATGAAAGGCCAGCATATCGCGACTGGTCAGGCGAATGTGAAGGCCTATAACCGCAAGCTATGCGATTTGATCGAGGCAGGGAAAGCGAGTCCTTCCAAAATCGTTTCGCATGAGCTGAAATTGGAAGACGCTGCCACCGGATACGAAAACTTCGATGCGCGCAAAGACGGCTGGACCAAGGTCGTGCTGAAGACGGCTGCTTAAGGCGGTTGAATGACGCGGAAGTATTCGTTCCGCGTCATTTTTTAGATATATTCTACGGACTGTCTGTTAGTTGCGTTTTATCGGCGAAAGGTACGCACTTGTCCTTTCCATCACCACTAGTCGTCTCGCGAAAAGTGCAGCACCAACTCTCGCCGATGCGACTGACGTCGATGCTCGAATAGATAAATGCCCTGCCAGGTGCCCAGGACCATGCGTCCCTCCTCAACCGGAATCGAAAGCTGCACCTGCGTCAAGGCGGTGCGGATGTGCGCCGGCATATCGTCGGGGCCCTCGGCATCGTGGCGGTACAACGTGCGGGATTCCGGGGCGATCCGCTCGAAAAAAGCTTCCAGATCGTCCCGCACGTCCGGATCGGCATTCTCTTGGATCAGTAAGGAGGCGGAGGTATGGCGGCAGAAAACGGTCAGTAACCCGTCCCCTGCCTTCAGACTTTGAAGAAACGAGGCTACGCGACCCGTAACGTCGGTGAGGCCTCGCCCGCGCGTATCCACACCGATGCGCGTGATCGACCGTCTACGCGCGGGGGCCCCCTCGGAGACATCGCGATCGTCGCTGTCCCTATGCTCCCTACCCTGCCATGGCTTGTTCATCAGCGCTCCTTGCTTGGCGTTGTCTTCGCCTTCTGTCTTCAGTATCGGCCTGCCGGAGCGTGTCGATGCACGTGTCCGTACGCTAGCCACCACAAACCACCGCGGGCGTGCGTTTTCTCACTCAACTTTGACGCAGATCAACGACGCATGATCTCTGGCCGCGCAGCATGATTGAAACCGAGCTCTCAGCGTAAACCAAACGGCATCAGGCCGTCATCGTTAGACACGGCAGCACAGGCAGCAGAGGAAAAGCATCATGCGCACAAATCAGCCCGTTACGGGCAAACAATACGACTACCCAGCATCGGAGCAGTTGGTATCCGTTACTGATCTGAAGGGTGTCATCCGCTACGGCAACCCCGCCTTCATCAAGATCAGTGGTTTCAGCCAGACCGAACTGATCGGTCAACCGCACAACATCGTCCGGCATCCTGATATGCCAACAGCCGCGTTCGCCGACATGTGGGCGACGCTGCGCAACGGCAAGCCGTGGACCGCGCTGGTGAAAAACCGCCGGAAAGACGGCGATCATTATTGGGTCCGCGCGAACGTCACGCCGATCGTCGAGCGCGGTCAGACCGTCGGGTACTTATCCGTGCGCATTAAACCCGGCGCCCAGGAGATCGCCGACGCCGAGGGGCCGTATGCGGCTTTGCGCGAAGCGGACCCGACATACAGCGCAGGTTCATCCGACAAAACCGGCCGAACCACCGGCACCCATGCTACCCGACGCACGCCGCGACGCTGCGCCTATACGTTACGCCAGGGTCGTTTGTGCCGGACCGGCTTGACCGGCCTGCTACAACGAATCTCGGCCCCCACCATCGCGAACCGCGCCACTGCGGCATTCGCCCTGCCGGTGCTGGCGACCGCAGCGCTGGACCGACTGGGCTTCACGCTGAGTGGTGTCTCCCACCCATGGGTCAACCTCGCGGCGGTCGTCACCACATCGGTCATCGCCGGCTATTGGCTGACACGCAGCATCAACCGCCCATTAGACGCGCTAATTCGATCGACCAATCTATTGGCGGCCTGCGACCTGACGCCGGACACCGCCGCTCACCGTCGCGACGAGCTCGGCGACGTGCAACGCGCATTGACGCAACTTCGCGCGAATCTGTCGGCTGTCGTGTCCGACGTCCATACCCAAGCCGACGGCGTACGCTTGGCGGTACGCGAGATCGCAGCGGGCAACGCGGATCTGGCTGCCCGCACCGAACGCCAGGCCGCCTATCTCGCCAGAACCAAGGAAACGGTCCATGCGCTTCATGCAGCAACCGGTGTGACGGCGCAGCACGTCCGCGACACGGTGGACACAGCCCGCGAAGCGGCCAATGCCGCGGAAAATGGCGAAAAAGTAATTGGCGACGTCATCTCGACGATGGGCATCGTCGCCCAATCCTCGTCACGTGTGCGAGATATCACCTCCCTGATCGACGGCATTGCGTTCCAGACCAATTTATTAGCATTGAATGCGGCCGTGGAAGCAGCGCGAGCGGGGGAACACGGCAGAAGCTTCTCGGTGGTCGCTGGCGAAGTCCGCTTATTGGCGAAACGCTGCGCCGATGCCGCGAGCGAGATCACCGGCTTGGTAACGGACACCGTGGATCAAGTGCAAAAAGGCGCGATCATGGCGAAAGAGGCCGGTGCGACCATGCATTCGATCGTCGAGACGTTTTCCCGCACCATGGCCGTGGTCGGACAACTGGACGCCACCGGTCAGCAACAAACGCGCAATATTGAAGATGTGGAAGAAGCACTGATCGCCCTCGATACGGTCACTCAGCAGAACGTCGCGCTAGTCGAACAGGTGGCAAGCAATGCCGGTCAGCAGAGTGAGCAAACCGATGTGTTGAACGACGCGGTCAACATTTTTACGTATAACGGGAAATTGTCCACGGAAGGCAGTCTTACCCGTATTAGCGCTCAGGGGTCAGAACGCACTGGAGGGCGACAATCGAATCTGATGGCGACGCGGGCGCCGTTGAATGCCGCAGCTTGATGCCTAAGCTTATTAACGCAGTGCCGATGTTGGCAGCGTTGGCTTAGCTGCCGAATGCCGGCGTGGCGCAAATGACCATCAAAACGGCCATTAACGGTGCGACAATCGTTGCAGCGACAATTGCTCCGGTAACAAAGGGGGTAGACATGAAGACTGTCTCCGAAAAGGGTGAAACCGCACTGCTGGGAATGAAGAAATTATAGACTATCGCTTGATTTATTGCAATAGCAACAATCAATCACTGCGCGACGCCACGGTTTGTTTGCCATTACAAGGAAGCGCTTTCTCACCCTACCGTCGTCCGTGGAAAACTTTGTTACAAAAACGTCGCACTCGCGCCAAATCTGTCCCAATCCCGCGTAATTTGTCGCAAGAACCGCTCCCTCGCGACGCTTATTGCGAGCCCTTGCCGCAACTGAGGCGAAACGCCTCCTTCCATGCGAAAACGCGGCACGCTTGCCCCCGGTATAATCAGTGAAGTGGCAGGTTTGCCGGAGACAGAACCCTAGTATGAGCAAAGCATTACCACTCGACCAAGGCACGATCGTGCTGGTCGAAGATGATACGGAAACGCGTGAATCCCTTTCTACCTTGTTGACGTCGCTGGGCGCTAATGTGGTTGCGGTTGGAGATGCCGAAGAAGGGAGCGAGACCGCCAGTCGCCTGCTGCCCGATGCGATTGTCTGCGATCTGATGCTGCCAGGTATGGACGGGTATTACTTTATCCAGACCTTGAGGGAACACGAAATTCGCCACGGCGTCGAGCCCGCTGTCGCGATTGCTCTCACCGGCCATAACGATGAAATGCACCGCTTGCGCAGCTTCGCGGAGGGTTTTCAACATTTTCTGACCAAACCGGCCGATCTCGATCATTTGGTGTCCGTGTTGCAGACGGCTGTCGAACGCCGCGCGCGTTGATCGCCCACTGAAAGCGCCCGCATCCTTTCATTACCGCCTCTCCCGCATCGGTATCCGCATGCCAACGCGATGGTGGCCGACGGGTTCCCGACGTGCGCCTGCTTGGCGTGCCCTTGCTCGGCGTCCCCTGCTCGGCGTGCGCCTGGCGTTGAGCGCGGACTTTCCCCGATGCCGACAATACGCTGCAGCCATACTGACTTAATGGCCGTCAACGGCGCACGCAAACCGGGAGACGGCTCGCGACACAGGATAAAGTGCGACGAATCGGCCGAAATAGATTAACTTATTCGGGAGATTTGCCGATACGATCGCCATGCGCAGGCCAGCGAACGGTTCGCTGCTGCTGCACCTGGCGACGCATCCGATACGCGTCGGCGACTTTTTCGGAGATTCAGAGTGCCACGCCCGATTCGCGCGCTTGTCGACACACAAGCCATCGCCCATAACCTTTCGGTCGCCCGCCATTGCGCGCCGAACAGCAAAGTCTGGGCGGTCGTCAAGGCGAATGCCTATGGTCATGATATCGACCTGGTCTATCCGGCGCTCAGCAAAGCGGACGGCTTTGCGCTGCTCGACCTCGACGAAGCAGTGCGCGTTCGCGAGCGCGGATGGGGCGGTCCGATCCTGTTGCTCGAGGGTTTCTTCGAACCGCAAGACCTGGATATCGTGATCCGTCATCAACTCACGCCGGCCGTCCATTGCGACGAGCAGTTGGCGATGCTGGCGGCCATTCGGCCGCCCCGCCCCATTCCCATCTACCTGAAAATGAACAGCGGAATGAATCGCATGGGCTATAAACCCCCACTGTTCCGCGATGCGTGGATGCGCGCCCGTGCCAATCCGTCGATCGGTGCCATTGGCTTGATGACGCATTTTGCCGAAGCCGACGGAACGCCGGGCGTCAGCGTGCAGCTGGCAGCATTCGACAGTGCCACGCAGGGTATCGAGGGTGTCCGTAGCCTGTCGAATTCCGCTGCGACGCTCTGGCACCCTCGCGCCCATGCGGACTGGATCCGTCCAGGCGTGATGTTATACGGTTCTTCTCCCTCCGGCATGTCCGCCGACATCAAGCAAAAGCTCAAACCGGCAATGACGCTGGAGAGCCGGCTGATTGGCGTGCAGCAATTGCAGGCCGGCGATGCCGTGGGCTATGGCGCGACATTCGTCGCCGATAGACCGATGCGTGTCGGTGTCGTCGCCTGCGGCTATGCCGACGGCTATCCGCGCGTTGCCCCGACCGGCACGCCTGTGATCGTCGATGGCATTCGTACGCGCGTGGTCGGTCGCGTGTCGATGGATATGTTGACCGTCGATCTGACCCCGTGCCCGGACGCCGGCATCGAATCGCCGGTCGAACTGTGGGGAGCCAACCTCCCAGTCGATGATATTGCGCAACCAGCCGGCACGATCGGTTATGAGCTGCTGACCGCCGTGGCGCCTCGCGTGCGCAAGGAAGCGATACCGCGGTAAAGGAAGCGCTGACCGCCATCGGCAACATGCAGGCAAGCCGGCCGGTGCGTCGCCCGTCAGGGCAAATCCCTATGGAGCGCGATCGGTAGCGTGGCCACAATGCAGTGGAACCGGTTCCACTTCAGGATTGCTCGATTATGTCGTCAGCCGATAACGCGTTAGCATCCCTCACGTCTGGTAGACATGCATTGGACGTGTTGACGTATGGCGAAGCCATGGCGCTTTTCATCGCGGAGACGCCGGGCGATCTCGCCGGCGTCGAGCGTTTCACCCGGCGCCTTGCCGGGGCCGACCTCAATGTCGCAACTGGCCTCGCTCGTCTGGGTTTCAAGGTTGGCTATATCAGCCGCGTCGGACAGGATGCGTTTGGCCGTTTGATTAAAGACACGCTCGAACGGGAAGGCATCGACATCACTCATGTACAGACCGATGCCCGTTATCCGACGGGGTTCCAACTAAAGGCGAAAGCCGAAAACGGGGCGGATCCCCTCGTCGAGTATTTCCGCCGAGGATCGGCGGCCAGCCATCTGTCGGAGGCCGACCTAGATCTCGCGTATGTCGACAGCGCGCGTCATCTGCACCTGACCGGCGTCGCGCCGGCAATTTCCGCCACCTCTGCACAATTGGCACTGCGCCTGGCACAGCACTTCCGCGCCACCGGCCGTACGATTTCATTCGATCCCAATCTCCGGCCCACGCTCTGGCCTTCTGAGGCCGCAATGGTTGCCGCGTTGAATGAGCTGGCCTCCTATGCCACCTGGGTATTGCCCGGCTTATCCGAAGGAAGGCGCCTGACCGGCGCGCAGACCGCGGAAGGCGTCGCAGATTTCTATCTGGCGATGGGCGTGCAAGGCGTCATTGTCAAACTCGGTGAAACAGGCGCGTTCTTTGCATCATTGAATGGAGAACGGGGCTATGTGAAGGCGGTGCCGGTCGAAACGGTCGTCGACACGGTCGGGGCCGGCGACGGGTTTGCGGTAGGCGTCATCAGCGCGATG
>CAWUJR010000048.1:0-14240 GCA_963922375.1 uncultured Robbsia sp. | reverse complement strand
TTCAAAGCGACACGATCGTCGGTCTCGTCGCCCGGCGCGCTTGCCGGTGGCTGAGGCTTCCGTTTCGCCGGTGCGGGGACCGCCGGCGACACATCCCGGTAGGACTGGGCCGATGCCCCGCAGCTCAGCAGTGCGGTCAGGCAGCAAGCGATGCCTTGTCGATGGAACCGGCTCATACAAGATGCCCATACAGAACGGTTGCGTCACAGCCAATCAAGATGACAGCGCTACCTCCGCGACGGATCTGTCCTTCCATAAAATAAAAAAAATGGAAAGGCGGCAAGGCGGCGGACCGCACGCTGCGACGTCGCTCGCCATGGACAACAAGGGGTTGATTTGCCATGCTTCTTTTCTCCGTACATCTTTCAATGCCTAACGGAGAATAGGCGATTTTCGTGCTCGCGCGTCGACGGAAAACGCTAAAAAATTCTTATCGGTGACTAGCTGAAACGACCGCGTTGATGAATCCAGACGGTGCCGATACCGCTCAGTGCGATCACCGCCATCCCGGCAATCATCCAGTCGTCGGGGATTTGCCGAAACAGTGCCCAACTAAAGAGCGACGCGAAGCCCAGTTGCAGATAACTGAAAGGCGTCAGTACCGACAAAGGGGCGCGCTTCAATGCTTGCAACATCAGAAGTTGCGCAAGCGTCGCGACGGCGGCCATCGACATCACGCCGATCCAATGTTTTGCGCTGACGCTTTTGATCTGGGGCAGCGTCTCGGCCTGATCGGCCCAGACCAGGACGGTCAGCACCAGGGTGCCGATAAGTGCTGTCAGCAGATTCGTGGTGGTCGCGTCGCCCACCTTCGACAGCCTGCTCGACACGACCTGAAAGCACGCGAACGTCGTGGCCGCCCCGATCGGATAGACAATCGCCCAATTGAACGCGCTGCCACCCGGACGCACCACGAGTAGCATGCCGATAAAACCTGTGACCACCATCGCCCACTTGCCTTTCGACACGATATCGCCCAGCACGGTGGCCGCGAGTAAAGTCGCGATCAACGGCGCCATCATCGCAAGCGACGTCGTGACCGGCAATTCGAGATATCGTAACCCAGCGAACGAACACGCCGAATTACTGAGCAGAAGAACAGCGCGCAAGAATTGCAATTTGAGATTGCTATGTCGCATGCTGCTGAGCAGCAAGCCCACGTTGCCTCGTCTGACACTCCATACACCTAGTACCATGGCTTGGAACAGATAGCGCACCCAAAGCAAGACCAATAAGGGGACAGTGGTCCCGATCAACTTGACGATCGAGTCGCTCGCCGCAAACGATGCGGTAGTGAGCATCATGATCAAGATTCCCGCTTCCGTACTTGCCATCTCGTTAAATGGACGGCGCTGTGTTTCCGGACCGGTCATGTCTGCCCTGGTTTTATACTGATACGACGCTGCATGCGTGAATGCATGAGAAAGTTTCCCGCGATTATAAGCGATGCGCACGTAGCAGGAGGGCGAAAACGGATCGGGAATGAGCGGTCGCGTTATCCGAGCATTTGCCGAAATTGAACGAAGCCCGAACGGCTGGCGATGCGATCGTATAACTTCATCGCATCGGCGTTGGTTTCATGTGTTAGCCACCAGACGCGCGAGCATTGGCGCTCTGACGCGCGTAGATAGACCGACTCGATCAATTGACGGCCGATGCCCCCGCCACGCTGGTCTGAAGCGACGAAAAGATCCTGAAGATAGCAGTAGTCTCCCGCGGTCCAGCACGATCGATGAAAAATCCAGTGCACCAGGCCGACTGCGCGATCGCCCTGCATCGCGAGCGCGCCAAACATCGGCTCGGTGGGGTCAAGAAAACGGGCCCAGGTTGTGCGCGTGGTATCGGTGTCGATGTCGGCTTTGTAGAAAGTCTGATAACCGCGCCAAAGCGGCAGCCACGCATCGAAATCGGTATCTGTGAGCGGCTTGATGTAAAGCGAGGAGGCATTGCGCATCGCGAGCACCGTGTCCTTTGAGGCAAGAGAAAAAATAAATGTCCGTCGGCGAATGGTATAGCGCGCTGCCGACAGGCAAAAGGACCAGCACGGGGCGTTTTTTTAGGGCCAACGGGCAGGACGGGAACGCGTGTTGCGAGGGGAGGCGAATACCTAGGAGAGCGACCATGATTTCATCAGAAACGAATCCGTCTCTTGGCAGTGATATCGCAAACGCCGACGCACCAGGCGATGTCAACGACGCGCGCACCCCGAATCCGCCGGCGCAGCAGCAATCCAGGGCCCCCGGGAACACGCCTGGCGCAACGGACGATCAGCAAAGCGAGCATGCACAGCAAAGTCAGCAGGCGGATGGCTTAGAGTTGGATCAATCGGTTCCGAAGGCGCCGATCGGACAGGCACCGCAGCCGACGGACGGCATCTCGACGGAAGGGAAGTCGGCCTCGCCGAAGCGTACTGTGTCAGAGTCGGATGCGACGCAGGACCCGCCGCATCCGACGGATGTGGGAGAGGCGGGGTAGGGTCGGGCGGCGGCCGGTAACGCGCGCTTGCAATGTAATGCAGCCTGATGGGCGATGAGACGGTGGATGAACAACCACACGCTCATCGTCAACGGCTATAGCCTTCAGCGGCGAAATCCGCACCTTGCAAGCGCGCTTCCAGCGGATCGACTTTCGTCAGCGTGCGGTCGATTTCCGGCAGATGTTGTTCTGCATTGTCGTTCGGGCGATAGGCGACCTTGGCGTGACTATTGTCCCACCACGCGCGCCGATTGGCGGACACACCGTAGACGATATCGAAGCCCACATTGGGGGTGTCCAGGCTGGCATCCACCAATACACAGGCATCCCGGTGCGACAGCCAGGTGCTCAAATGCCGGATCGATGACGGTACCGGTTGAAACGAGCCGATACGCAGACATACGGACTCGATGCCGTGCTTTTCCCAATAAAGACGGGCGAGCGCTTCGCCCCACACCTTGCTCAAGCCGTATTGACTGTCCGGGTTCACCGGCATCGACGGGTCGATCCGCGTTCCCGTCGGATACATGCCGGTCGCGTGATTGCTGCTCGCATAGACGATGCGTTTTACACCGGAGCGTCTGGCGGTATCGTACAAATTGTAAAGCGCGATGTAATTGTGTTGCAGCAAATCGTCGAACGGCTGCTCGTTCGGAATACCCGCCAGATGCACCACTGCATGCGCGCCGTCGAGGAGCGCTTTGCAAAACGCGGGGTCGCCGAGATCGCCCTGCATTGGCGGAAACACATCGGCCGCCCCCGCCTCTGCCTGAGCGGTTTTGCCGTCAGAGGGGAGGGCGCCCGCTTGGGCGAGCGGTTGAATATCGGTGCGCTGCACGGGCCGGCCCGTTGCCGCAAAATGTGCGCTCAGCACCCGACCGATATTGCCGCCAGCGCCGGTCAACACGATTTTTCCCGTCATTCCTTTTGCTCCTTTACGCGCGACACGATCTGCGTCGGGCTGACGAATTGCAGCGCAATCAATACCCAGACCAACGTGATGCCCATATAGACCATCGCCATCGCATCAATCGATTGCGGGGCTCTCACCCCTGTCGAGAATACTGCGTAATACAGTGCCACAACCAGCGTTTGCGTGCTCGGACCGGCGGTGAAAAAGGTCAATTCGAACATGCCGATCGTGCGGACCAGCACGAGTAGTCCGGCCGCTAACATGCCGGGCACCAGCAGCGGCAGCAGCACGTAACGAAAATAGCGCGCGGTGTTCGCCCCGAAGATGCGCGCAGCCGCCTCCAGATTCGGGTCGATCTGCTCGATGAACGGCGTCATCACCAGAATCACGAACGGCAATGCCGGCACCAGATTTGCAAGAATCACGCCTTGCAGCGTGCCGGCCAATCCAACCTTGTACATCACGGTGGCCATCGGAATGCCGTAGGTCACCGGCGGCACCATCAACGGCAGCAGAAACAGCAGCATCGCCAGGCGTTTTCCCGGGAAGGCGACACGTGCCAGCGCATAGGCTGCCGGCACGCCCAGCGCGACGGATAACAATACCACCGAGCCCACGACGAGCATGGTTACCCAGAGCACGCTGGAAAGCTGAAAGTCCTGCCATGCCTGCGCATACCAATGGAGCGTGAAACCCTGCGGCAATAAGGTGCCGAACCAGCGCGTCGCGACCGAGTTCATGGCCACGGTCGCTATCAGCAGCAGTACGTTGAGCAGAAAGAACGTCATCGCGCCCCACACTGCTGTCTTCCACAAACGCTCGCGCCAGGGTGAGCGGGGTTTGTTTCGCCGCGGTCGGATCTGCGGGTGGGCGAGGTTGCCGACCGTGGGCTGAAATGCGTCGCCGGTGTGTTCGTCGGCCGTGTGGATCAGTTTCGTCATTAGCCTTTTCCTCCGCTGACCGGTCCGGTGTAAAAGAAGCGGCGCGCGCTGAGCATGCCGGCAACGACCAGTAACTGAACGAAGCCCATCACTATGGCGATCGTGGAGGCGAGCGAGTAGTCATAGCTTTCGAATGCCGCTTCCGATGCCGCGATCGATATCACACGGGTAGGGCCGGCAGGCGCGCCGAGAAGAATCGCCGATGGGAATACCGAGAACGCCTGCACAAATGACAGGCAGGCGGCCATCGTCAGGCCAGGCATCAATAGCGGCAGATAAATCTGCCGGAACTGCTGCCATGGTCCGGCGCCCAGCGTCGCCGCGGCACGCGCCAGCGTCGGGTCGATGCCAGTGACATAAGATAGGGTCAGCAGAAACGCGAACGGGAAGCCCGAGACGATCAACGAGATCAATACGCCCCAGTAATTATGGGTCAAGCGAACTTCATCGCCGTACAGGTGCAGACCGCGGACCGCTTGCGAGAACCAACCGTTCGGGCCGAAATAGGTCAACATCCCGTCTGCAATCAGAACGGTACCCAATGTGACCGGGATCACCAGCAGCGCAGTAGCGAGTTTTTGATACGGTGACGGACGCCGTAGCGCGAACGCGACCGGAATCGATGCCCCCACGTTGATGATGGTGGCCGGAACCGCCAGTTTCAATGTGACGATGACGGTGGGCCACATTGCCGAATCGGAGAAGAACGCCACGTAGTTTGCCCACGCGCCACCGCCGTTCATCGGTTTGAAAGACAGCACCAATCCATAGAAGAACGGATAGACAAAAAACGCAACGACGAACAGCAATGCAGGGGTGACGAGCCAACCTTTCGGATCCCGTGGCGCGGCCGGCAGCGAAACGGCGCTCATGATGCTTCTTCCTCGTAGACGAGCATGCGTGTCGGGTCCACGCGCAGGCTCAGGCGGTCTCCCGGTTCGCAGTCGCCGACGATCCTTGCCCACAGCTTACCGAATGCACTGTCCACACGGATCAGCGAGTCGCGGCCGCCATATTCCACGGTTTCCACATGCGCATCGAACGCATTATCTGCGTCGTCACCCACGCGCTCGATATCCTCGGGCCGCATCGCGACGCTGACGTTGCGGTCGCCGGCGCTGCCGTTAAAAGAAGACATCGGCGTGCCGTGCAAGCGCACGCCATTCGCACCGATGCCAACGGTGCCCGCCGCAGCGCCTCCGCCGCCATCCAGTGCGAAGTGCATCACATTGCGGTATCCCATGAAGCGGGCGACATGCAGATTGGTCGGCCGTCCATAAACCTCTTTCGGCGTGCCGATCTGTTGCACGATACCTTCCTTCATGACGACGATGCGATCCGCCATCGACAAGGCTTCGTCTTGATCGTGCGTGACGTACAGTGTCGCACGCTCCAACTGGCCATGAATGCGCCGGATTTCCGCGCGCATCTCGATGCGAAGCTTGGTGTCCAGGTTCGACAGCGGTTCGTCCATCAACACCAGCGGCGGCTCGATGACGATTGCTCTGGCGATGGCGACGCGCTGTTGTTGACCGCCGGACAATTGCCCTGGAAGTTTGTGCTCATGTCCGACCAATTGCACCAACTGCAATGCCGCTCGCGCGCGGCGTAGTGCATCCGTTTTGGGCACGCCGCGCATTTTCAAACCAAAGCCGACGTTTTCTAGCACGGACATATGAGGAAACAGCGCATAGTTTTGAAACACCATGCCGAAACCTCGGTTCTCCGGTGGCAACTGATCGATGCGTTTGTCGTCGAGCCATATGCCACCGCCCGTCAGCGGCTGGAGGCCTGCAATACAATTAAGTGCGGTTGATTTTCCGCATCCGGACGGGCCGAGCAACGCGATGAATTCCCCGCGCCGTATATCCAGATCGAGTCCGCGCAGCGCCGCCAGATGTTGCCCTTCCGCATTGGTGAAGCTGCGCGATACGCCGTCAAGCCGTAGGCGTTCGAAATGATGCGGACGATCAAATTCATGCTTCATGCTTGTCTTCCGAAGGTGCTTACTGCGACTTGTGCGATCCGATTTCACGATCCCACTTCTGGAATGCCGCTACCATCGCGGTCGCACTCAATGGCACGACGTGTGGATGATCGGCAAACATCTTCGTGTACTCGGGGCGACCATATTTCTGAATCACTTGCTGGCTGGCGGTTGGCGCATCTTTGACGGATACGCCTTTGATCGCCGGGCCCGGATAGAAATAGCCGTCGTCGAATGTTGCCGCTTGCTGCGCTGGCTCAAGCATGAAATTCATCAGCTTGAACAACACATCGCGTTTTTCCTTCGACACGCCCTTCGGGATGACCATGTAGTGGGCATCGTTGACCCACGTCATGTTGTCGAACGCCTGCACCTGATATTCGGCAGGGATCAGGCCCAGCGCGCGTGGGTTGATATCCCAGCCGGTCACAGTGACCGTCATGTCACGCGTGCCTTCGCCCAACTCCTTCATGACGGCCGACGTTCCGCCCGGGTAGTAGGGCACGCAACTATCCAGGTCTTTCAGAAAGGCCCAGGTCTTGTCCCACCCGTTCACCGGATCCATCGGATTCTTGTCCCCCAGAATGTAGGGTAATCCCATGAGAAACGTGCGCCCTGGGCCAGAGTTCGCCGGCCGCGCATAGATCAGCTTGTTCGGATGCGCCTTGCACCAGCTGAGCAGTTGCGCCGGTGTTTTCGGGACATCGCTGACTTTGGCAGGGTTGTACTCGATCAACGGACCGGCCGGCATATACGTGACTTCCAGACCATAGCCTTGCGACAAGTCCTGCATTTTGCGTGCGCCCGGCGCGTACTTGTCAAGCACACCAGGGAAGGCGCCGGCATTATCCGGCAGCAGCTTGACCCACAAATCCTGCTGGATCCCTGCCGCCAGCGCATCGGTGCCCGTCAGGACCAGATCGATGTCCGCCCGACCCGCAGCCTGCATCGCCTTCAGTTTGCCCGGCAACTGCGGCGCAGGCGCATTCGTGAAAGTGATCGACGACACCAGATCCGGGTATTTCGTCTTGAATGCTTCGAAGCTCTTCTGCGTCAATTGCAGATTACCTGCGACGTCGACAATATTGATGGCGACCGGCGCAGCATGCGCCGAGTAGATGATAAGCGGGGCAGCAACGAACAGCGCGACGTGTGTGGAAATGCGAGCAATGGATCGCAGCGTGACCGATGGCCTCGGCAAGCGCCCGGCTCCTGTGGCGAAACTGATCATGTCGTCCCCTCGGATGCCGGTCGGCCAGGCCGGAACCTGCTGTCACGGCGTGTTGTCTTTATAGATATACGTTATATGATGTCGAATCCTAAATGATGCGCTAACCCGCTTCCATCAATGTTAACCCTGTCGGCGTCGCCGTCAGCGTCAGTGCACCATGCAGCGCCACGCATCTCCTCATCGCTGACAAGCGAACGCGCAGAGATCAGGTGTCGATTGCTGATCGAGGAGAAGGCAGCGAGTCTGTCGAAACGGTCGCCTGCGGTCATGCACTTCGCGCGCAGCGGCGGATCACGTCATAGGATGTCTAATGGCTCGGCGCAGTGCTACGGGGCGGTGCGCCGCGCTTCCCATTTGTTTGCGACGCGTTGAAAGACGACGCGTCGATGGCCATCGGGGCGCAGGTCAAGCCATTCGATTCGTGACACGACGACCGATACCCAAGCGAAGTGCGCCAGGCCATCCTCTTCCGGTGAAGGATAGGCCTGTTCCGGCGTATCGATCACCGATCCCGGCGCGCGCGGTGATTGATACAACTGACGTGTGTGAGGCGGACTGCTGTCCCACACAGCGAGGCGTTCATCTGCTTCGGCATTTATCTGTGCGACGCCCTCGACACGAACCTGTTGTCGCAGCGGTAAGTCGACTGCCGTCAGCGCGATGCGCGGCTGCTGCAGCATTTCTGCAATTTTTGCCGATCGACGGTCCGTGTGAAATGAAACGGTATTTTTGACTTCATCGGCTGCGCGTAACACGATCGTGCGCGACTTCGGCGCACCGTCCCTCGCCACCGTAGCAAGTTGCATGAGGCGGTACGGCGACGCACCCTGCTTCACCCCATGATGTAGAGACGTCCAGATCTGCCTGAAAATCGAAGCCAGTGCCGCTTCCATACGTTTCTCCATTCGTAACATTTGGTGATGATAGAGGACACATCACCTCTATGTCCCCGGGCTTCGCGTCCAACCTCTGTCCCCGGGCTTCGCGTCCAACACTGTTTATCTCGCGTCGAAACCGCCGCTGGCTCTGGGCACGTCTTCACTGACCTGTCGGCGAAGGCGTGCCCAGAGCCAGTGTGCGTTATCGCTATCTGAGATACGCATCTGAAAAACTTTTTCGCTTCCCGTATGATGAATCGAACGGGGCTCGCCCATCGTCAGCGTAGTAGGGCTGCGGGGAATCGTGGCCGGATTTAGGTCGTCGTCCAAGATTCTTCTCGGGAAACCCTGTTTATGTGGATTGTCGACATTGCGCTGAGACGGCCTTACACGTTTCTGGTCGTCGCTTTGATGATCGTGCTGACAACGCCGCTCGTGCTTTTCAAGATGCCGACCGATGTGCTGCCGAATATCGACATCCCGGTCATCAGCGTCATCTGGACTTACACGGGTCTGTCGGCCAAAGACATGGAAGGCCGCATCACCACGGTCAACGAACGAAGCCTGACGACCACCGTCAACAATATCGAGCATATCGAGTCACAGTCGCTACCCGGCATTGCGATCATCAAGTTGTTCCTGCAACCCGATGCCAGCCTGCAGACTGCGATCGCGCAGACCGTCGCCAACGAGCAGGCGCAACTGAAACAAATGCCGCCTGGTGCGACGCCGCCGCTGGTGATCAGCTATTCCGCATCGAGTATCCCGGTGATTCAACTCGGGATGGCGGGGGGCGGCGCGACCGAACAACAGTTATCCGACACTGCACTGAATTTCCTGCGGCCGCAGATCGTCACAATCCCCGGCGCGGCGTCGCCTTATCCGTATGGCGGAAAGACCCGCGTCATCTCGGTCGACCTGGATACACGGGCATTGTTGGCGAAAGGGCTTGCACCCAGCGATGTCGTCAACGCGGTCAATACGCAGAATCTCATCCTGCCCACCGGCACCGTGAAACTGGCGCAAAGCGAGTACACGGTGGACATGAACGGTTCGCCGAGCACGATTGCGGCGTTGAACGACATTCCGGTGCGGACGGTCAACGGTGCGACTACTTACCTGCGTGAAGTGGCCCATGTTCGCGACGGTTTTACACCGCAAACCAATATTGTGCGTCAGGATGGTCATCGCGGCGTGCTGATGACCGTGCTGAAAAGTGGGAACGCTTCTACGTTGGCCATAGTCAGTGCGTTGAAAGCAAAAATGGACACGCTGCAGCAGTTGCTGCCAAAAGGTGCGAAGCTGACGCCGCTGTTCGACCAGTCGATCTTCGTCAAAGCGTCGGTACAGGGGCTGATCCGGGAGGCGTTGATTGCCGCCGCGCTGACTGCGTTGTTGATTTTGCTGTTCCTTGGCAATTGGCGTACGACAGTCATCATTGCGGTGTCCATCCCATTGTCGATCATGACCTCGGTAATCGTATTGTTCTGCCTGGGACAAACGATCAATATCATGACGTTGGGCGGCTTGGCGCTGGCTGTCGGGATTCTGGTCGACGACGCGACCGTCACCATCGAAAACATCGAGCGACACCGGCACGACGGCGCGGAATTACACGATGCGATTCGCGACGGTGCAGGAGAAATAGCCATTCCGGCGTTGGTGTCCACGCTTTGTATCTGCATCGTGTTCGTACCGATGTTTTTCCTGACCGGCGTTGCACGCTACCTTTTCGTCCCGCTCGCCGAATCGGTCGTATTCGCGATGCTGGCGTCGTATTTTCTTTCTCGTACGCTCGTGCCGACGCTCGCATTGATGCTGATGCAGCGTCCGGAAGGCGACGAGCACACCGGCAAGTTTTCGCTGAAGCGCGTCTATCAGCGCTTCGATCAAACCTTCGACAAGCTGCGCGGGAACTATATCGTGCTGCTCGGCATCGTGCTGGAGCGTCGACGCCTGTACGGCAGTGTCTTCTTCGCTTTTTGTCTATTGTCCGCAGTGCTCGTGTTCGCGCTCGGGCGTGATTTTTTCCCGGAAGTGGACGCGGGGCAGATACGCTTGCACATGCGAGCGCCAACCGGCTATCGCATCGAAGAAACGGCGCGGCTTGCCGATCAGGTCGAGCAATTCGTTCGGAAGGTGGTGCCACAGGATCAACTGCAGACAATTGTCGATAATCTGGGATTACCGAACAGCGGCATCAATTTGTCCTACAGTAACGCGGGCACGATTGGATCGCTGGATGCGGAAATTCAAATCGCGTTGATGCCCGACCACGATCGCACCGATGACTATGTTGATACCCTTCGTCGCGAACTGCCTCGGCGCTTTCCTGGCGTCGAGTTTTTCTTTCAGCCTGCCGATATCGTCACGCAGATCTTGAATTTTGGCCAACCGGCAGCGATCGATCTGCGCATCTCCGGCAAGGATCAGGCGGCGAATTCCGAGATCGCGAAAACGCTGCTGAAACAGGTCCTGCGCGTGCCCGGTACGATCGACTCGCATATACAGCAGCGCATGGATGCGCCGTTCTTCCGGCTCGAAATGGATCGGACACGTTTGCAGCAGCTGGGTCTGAGCGCGATCAACGTTTCGCAAAATGTGCTGATCTCTTTATCGGGCAGTACGCAGACCGCGCCGGCGTTTTGGTTGAGTCCGCAGAACGGCGTCGAATACTCCCTGGCGGTGCAAACGCCGCAATATCAGATTCTGTCTGTCGACGATCTGCTGCGCACGCCTGTCACGGGTGCATCGCCAGGGGCGTCGCCGCAATTGCTTGGCAATCTGGTGCGTCTGTCTCAGACGAAGCAGCCGGCCGTGGTTAACCATTACGATATCAAGCCGTCGAGCGATGTGTACGTCAGCGTGGAGGGGCGTGACCTGGGCGGTGTCGCGTCGGACATCGGCAAGATCGTGGACAGGGCGAAGAAGTCTCTGCCACAGGGCACGACGCTTACACTGAGCGGGCAGGTGGCCACGATGCAGACGTCCTTCGTCGGCTTGGGTGTGGGTGTGGCAATGGCGATCGTGCTGGTGTATCTGATCATAGTAATCAATTTTCAATCGTGGCTGGATCCGCTGGTGATCATCAGCGCATTGCCGGCCGCGTTGGCCGGCATCATCTGGATGTTGTTCTTGACGCGCACGCATTTGAGCGTGCCGGCGCTAACCGGCGCGATCATGACGGTCGGGGTAGCAACGGCGAACAGCATTCTGGTGGTGGCTTTCGCGCGTCAGCGGCTTGAAGATGGCGAGTCGCCGGTCAAGGCGGCACTGGATGCCGGGGCGACGCGGATTCGTCCCGTACTGATGACGGCCACCGCGATGGTCATTGGGATGGTGCCGATGGCCTTGGGGTTAGGCGAGGGCGCAGAACAGAATGCGCCACTGGGCCGGGCGGTCATCGGCGGCCTGTTGCTGGCAACGGTATCGACATTGCTCTTTGTTCCACTGGTCTTCGCCAGCGTGCATACACGATTGCAGCGCGGTGAAGCGGCCGGCGGAAAGAACGGTGAACCGCGAGACCCACCTTCGGGCAAGCCGCAGGACCATGTCGGCGGCGAAGAAAAACCGCAAGACGGGCAACAAGACAGACAGCAAAACGAGCCTGATGCCGCGCGAGATGGAAGCTCGGATGGGCAGCAAGGTGACCAGGGAGGGGAACGATGACCGACGAAGAGCCAATGCCGCCGCGCGATCTAGTGCGTCGCCGTGCGCGTATTGCCGGCATTGTCGTGTTGCTTGCGCTATGCGCGGGCACCGCGCGAACCATTTGGGCCGACGTGCAGAACGGACACAAGGTCGATCAGGTTACCAACGACAATGCAAAGCAATACGTCGATGTCGTCATGCCTACTGTGCCGAAAGGCGAGGGAAGCGTTGTCCTGCCGGCGACGTTGCACGGCTTTGTCGAGTCGCCGATCTATGCACGTACCAGCGGCTATGTGGTGCATTGGTATGCGGATATCGGGGCGAAGGTACAAAAGGGGCAGTTACTCGCGGTCCTCGATACGCCCGAGGTGGATCAGGAGCTGGTGCAGACCAGCGCGCAACGGCAGCAGACCGCGTCCGCGCTGAGTCTTGCGAAAACATCGGCCGATCGTTGGCAGCAGTTAAGGCAACGTGATGCGGTGTCGCAGCAGGAGCTGGACGACCGACAAGGCAGCTACAAACAGGCTGTGGCGAACGATGCGGCAGCCGCGGCGAATGTCGCGCGCTTGCGGCAGCTGGAGTCATTCAAACGGATTGTTGCACCGTTCACTGGCGTGGTGACCCAGCGTAATGTCGACGTCGGTGACCTGATCGCCAGTGGAAACGGCGGTGCGGCGATGTTCTCGCTGGCCCAGTCCGACCCGTTACGCGTGTACGTCTCGGTGCCGCAGAGTTACACCGCGCACGTCACACTGGGGCAACAAGTGACGATCAAACAGGCCGAGTTTGCGAATACGACCTTCAATGGCACGATTACGCACATCGCCGGGGGTATCGACATTCCCACCCGATCGCTGCAGGTTGAAGTCACGCTGCCGAACCCGAGAGGAACGTTGCTGCCTGGGGCGTATGTGCAGTTGAGTCTGCCGACCAGCGAGAGCGGGAGGCTGACGGTGCCGGGCAATGCACTGCTTTACCGTGCGGAAGGCCCCGCAGTCGCGGTCGTCGAGCGTGATGGACGGGTCAAGCTGCATCCGATCGTCATCGCCCGAGACATGGGGGCAACGCTCGAGTTGGAAAACGGCGTGACGCGATCGGATCGGGTCATCGTCAATCCGAGTGACTCGATCGACAACGGCGACCGGGTCACGGTGACGCCGCCGGACGCGAAGAAAAAGGGCGATTCCGCCGGCACGGACGGAAAGAGTGCATCGTCTTCTTCCGCATCCGGAGCGCATGCATGAGGTTTCGCGAAGGCATCGCACGCAACCAACGCATTCGCCGCAATAGAGTGCGACGTCAGCCCATCGCTATCGCTGTCGCCGGTGCGCTGGCGCTCGCGTCGTTTGCGGGCTGCACGGTCGGCCCCGATTATCATCGTCCACCGGTGCCGACGCCGACGAATTGGCATACGGACAGTTATTGGCAGCAGGGCGAGCCCAGTCACGCGCCGCTGGGCTTGAACTGGTGGACGGTGTTCAACGACCCGTCACTTGACGGGCTGGAAGCGCAGGCGCTGCGCGGCAACCCCACGTTGCAGGCGGCCAGTGCGCATTACGAGCAGGCAAAAGCGTTATTGGCGCAGACGTTTTCGGCCGCATTACCCGAAGTGGACCTGAATGCCGGCGCTGCAAGAGACAAATCTTCCGGTCAACGGCCGCTACAAAACTACGCGACACCGGTTCAATCGACGGTGCAGAACGATCTCACCCTCCGTGCGGGCATCAGTTACGAGCTGGATTTGTTCGGGCGCGTGCGCCGGGACATCGAAGCGGGTCGTGCAACCGTCGCCGGCGCGCAGGACGATCTGGCGAATGCGCGGCTGATATTGACAGCAGATCTCGCGAGCACCTACTTCTCGCTGCGTGAAATCGATGTCGAGATCGATATTCTGCAACGGTCGCTGCGCTTGCAGCAACAGGCGCTCGATTATGTGGACGCGCGGCACGAACTGGGAGCGGTGTCGGGACTCGATGTTGCACAACAACAGTCGGAGCTGGATGGCACGCGGACGCAGGCGCAGTTGCTGCAGCGACAACGGGCCCAATACGTCGATGCGATTGCCGCGATCATTGGCGTACCCGCTCCGTCGTTCGCCCTCGCCTCGACCACGCCGACGATCCCGCCCGCGCCGCCCTCTTTTGCGTCATCGTCGCCTGGCACT
>CAWUJR010000047.1:0-14294 GCA_963922375.1 uncultured Robbsia sp. | reverse complement strand
ACCGCCTGCGCCACCCGCGCCGGCAGCGCCACCGACGCCGCCAGGATTACACGGCGTCGTGGATGGTCGTGGGCATTGCCAGTCCGTGGAACCGACGATTCCGCGCGCAGCGTTGCAGCAGGGTATATCGTCTGACGTAACCGCCCATCTGACGATCAACCCGGATGGCAGCGTCGGCGATGTGACCATCGTGCGGTCGAATCCGCCGACGTCGGTCTTCAACGCCGCAGTAATGGCCGCCGCCAAGGCGTATAAGTGCGAGAAGAACCCGACCTCCTATGTCGGCGAAGTCGTCTTCTCGTTCAAGACGACCAGCAGCGACGACGACCAGTAGTGACGAAGGCGCCGGCAGCAGCGACCCTGCCGCCGGCGCCTTGATTGGGATCGATCTCGCCACCTTACCCCTCCGTTGGCGAGCGCAGGACAACAGGAAAGACGTATGAACGAAGTGATGTATCGACGCAAGCGGGTCGCCAAGGCGCTCGCGATCGCTGGCGTGCTGGCCGGTTGTGCACTCGCGCCGTTGTTGCCGTCGCTTGGCACCGTTGCCGAAGCCGCCGTGATTCCGCCGGGCACCCAGCTCGCTGCGCAGCAGACATTGACACGTAACAATGCGTCCGAAGTGGAGACGCTCGATCCGACGATGGCAGAGTCCGTGCCCGCGCACTGGACGATCGAAGACCTGTTTGAAGGCCTAACCACCAACGATACGCATGGCAATATCGTTCCGGGCGTCGCCGAGAAATGGGAACAGAAGGATCCCACCACCTGGATTTTCCATCTTCGCAAGAACGCGAAATGGTCGAACGGCGAGCCTGTAGTGGCCGCCGATTTCGTTTATGGCATGCAGCGCCTCGTCGATCCGAAGACCGCCTCGCCTTATGCGACGGCTTACGGCATGTTTCTGCTGAACGGCCTGGACATTGCCGCAGGCAAGAAGCCCACCTCCGCGCTGGGCGTGAAAGCGATCGATGCGCACACGCTCGAAGTCAAGACACCGACCCCGGAGCCGTTCCTGCCCGATCTGGTCGCGAACGAAAACCTGGGGCCGGTGAATGCTGCCGCCGTCAAGAAATACGGTGTGAACTGGACCAAGCCGGGCAATATGGTCAGCAACGGCGCGTACATGCTGAAGTCGTGGGAAGTGAACGACCGCATCGTCATCGTCAAGAACCCGAATTATTGGGACGCCGCCAATGTGCAGCTGACGCAGATCACGTATCTGCCGGTCGAAAACGAAGATACCGATCTGAAAATGTATCAGTCCGGTGCGGACGACTATATGTATCAGTTGCCGGCCGGCTCGTACGACCGCCTGATGCAGCAGTACCCGAAAGAAGTACACGACTCGCCGATGCTCGGCTTGCGCTATTACTCGCTGAACACCACGGATCCAGTGCTGAAAGACGTGCGCGTACGGCAGGCGCTGTCGATGGTGATCGATCGCGAATTGCTGGCGAAGCGCGTGCTCGCCGACGGCCAGGTTCCCGCGTATGGGTTGATGGTCAAAGGCATGAAGGGCGCCGACGTCAGCAGCTATGACTGGGCGAGCTGGCCAATGGGCAAGCGCGTGGCCGCCGCGAAGCAACTGCTGGCAGCCGCTGGCGTGGCACCCGGCACCACATTGCACATCGCCTACAACACCAGCGAGTACAACAAGCGCACCAGCATCTTTCTGGCATCGGAATGGAAGAGCAAGCTGGGATTGAATGCGCAGATCGACGCAATGGAATTCCGCGTGCTGTTGAAGCAGCGTCATAGTGGCCAGTATCAGATCGCACGTAACGGCTGGATTGCCGACTATAACGATGCCAGCAGCTTCCTGACGCTGGTCGCGTGCCACTCGGACCAGAACGACTCGAACTATTGCGATTCGAAAGCGCAGACGTTGATCGATCAGGCGTCGGCATCGAACGATCCGGCCGTGCGTCAGAAATTGCAGACGCAGGCAGCGAATCAGATCATGGCAGCCTACCCGATCATCCCGCTGGTGCAGTACACTTCGGTGCGGCTGGTGAAGCCATGGGTCGGCGGCTATACGTCGGACAATCTGCTGGATCGCTTCCACGGCAAGGACTTGTACATCCTGAAGCATTAACGGTTTTTCTGGGATCAATCCGGCGTGCGCGTCATTGCGATGCGTGCACGCCTGCTGGAGGCGGCTCATGTGGGCTTACACGTTGCGGCGCGTGCTATTCACGCTGCCGACGTTGCTGATCGTCATCACGGTCTGCTATCTATTGCTGCACGCGACACCGGGCGGTCCCTTCGACGGGGAACGTAAGGTATCGGCCGCGGTCCTCGCGAATCTGCAGGCGAAATATCACCTGGATCAGCCGCTGTGGAAGCAGTATCTGCTGTATCTGGACAGCTTGCTGCATGGCGATCTGGGCGCGTCGTTCCGCTATTCGGACTGGAGCGTCAACGCATTGGTGCGTCAGGCGTTGCCGGTGTCGTTGGCCGTTGGCGGCATCGCGATGTTGATCTCGATCGTGGTCGGCATTACGCTCGGCGTCTTCGCGGCGCTCTATCGCAATAGCCCAGCCGACTACCTGCTGATGATCGTCAGCAATGCCGGTAGCGCGTTTCCGTCGTTCGTCATCGGGCCGGTATTGATCCTGATCTTCGCGATCTTGCTGAAATGGTTGCCGGCTGGAGGCTGGGACAACTTCCACTTCAAGTACATGATTTTGCCGATCGGGTTGTTGACGATCGTCAACGTGGCCACGATCGGTCGCGTATCACGCGCGGGCCTGATCGAGGTATTGAACACGAACTACATCCGCACCGCGTTCGCGAAAGGCTTGTCGCGTCGTACCGTTGTTTTACGGCATGCATTGCGGCCGACATTGATCCCGGTGGTGTCCGTGCTCGGCCCGCTCGCGATCAGCTCGATCACGGCGGCCGTGGTGACCGAATCGGTCTTCTCTTTGCCAGGGCTCGGCAAATTGATTGTCAATGGCGCATCCAATCGCGACTACACGCTGGTGCTCGGGCTGGTGGTGCTGGTGACCATCTTCGCGGTGGTGTTGAACCTGCTGGTCGACCTCGCTTACGCGTGGCTCGATCCGAAGATCCGTTACTGACGCCGAGACGCATATGAGACCTCAAATCAAAGAGCGATCGCTGGCCCCTGCGCTGGAGCAGGCGGTCACCGCGTTGCCGGTCGCCGGGCGCAGCCCATGGCAGGACGCGCGCCGTCGCTTCTCGCGCAATCGTGCGGCGCTGGTCAGCGTAGTCGTACTGCTGCTGATTACCCTTGCCTGTATCGTCGGCCCGATGCTGTTGCCGAACGACTTCGACACCTCCGACTGGAACGCGATCAATTCGCCGCCCACGTGGGCCGCCTGGCACCTGTTCGGCACCGATGAAAACGGCCGCGACCTGTTGGTGCGCTGCCTGATCGGCGGACGCATTTCGCTGATGGTTGGCGCGTTGGCCACCCTCACGTCGGTCGCGCTTGGCATCCTGTGGGGTGCCGTCGCCGGTTTCATCGGCGGTCGGGTCGACAATCTGATGATGCGTTTCGTCGACATGATGTATGCGATTCCGTATCTGCTGATCGCGATCCTGATGGTCACCCTGCTAGGCCGCGACTTCTATCTGGTCGTGCTGACGATCACCGTCTTCTCCTGGATGGACATGGCGCGCGTGGTACGCGGTCAAACCCTCGCGATCCGCTCCAAAGAGTATGTGGAAGCGGCGCGCGCGATCGGTGTGTCGACCTCCGGCATCATCTGGCGTCACGTGATCCCGAACCTGCTGGGTATCGTCGCGATCTATACGACGGTCACCGTACCGGGCGTGATCCTGACCGAATCCGTGCTGTCGTTCCTGGGCCTCGGCGTGCAGGAACCGATGACCAGTTGGGGCGTGCTGATTCAGGACGGCGTGGGCACGATGGATGCCGCGCCATGGATTCTGTTGTTCCCGGCAGCACTGCTGTCTGTGACCCTGTATTGCATCAATTTCGTGGGCGATGGTATGCGTGACGCGCTCGACCCGAAGGAGCGGTAGGCGCCATGACTTTGCTGAAGGTAAGGGACCTCGAAGTCCGGTTTGCATCGCAGGACAGCACCGTGAATGCCGTCAACGGCGTCAGTTTCGATCTGGAAGCGGGCAGTACGCTCGGCATCGTCGGCGAATCCGGCTCGGGTAAAAGCCAGAGCGTGCTGGCGATGCTCGGGCTGCTGGCCGGCAACGGTCGTGCGAGCGGTACCGCCATGTACGACGGGCAAAACCTGCTGACGATGCCGACGAAGGCGTTGAACAAGATCCGCGGCAATAAATTGTCGATGATCTTTCAGGATCCGATGACGTCATTGAATCCGTATCTGACCATCGAGCGTCAGATGACGGAGGTGCTCGAACTGCACAAGAACATGACGCGCCGCGAAGCGAAGCGCCGCAGCATCCAGATGCTCGAAGCGGTACGCATCCCGGAAGCCGCGCATCGCATCGATCAGTTCCCGCATGAACTGTCCGGCGGTATGCGGCAGCGCGTGATGATTGCAATGGCGCTGCTGTGCGAACCGCAGGTGCTGTTCGCCGACGAACCCACCACCGCGCTCGACGTGACGGTGCAGGCGCAGGTGCTGCAACTGTTGCGCGATCTGCAACGCGACTTCGGGACCGCGATCGTGCTGATTACCCATGATCTGGGCGTCGTCGCGGGACTGTGTGAAAAGGTGATGGTGATGTACGGTGGTCGCGTGATGGAGCATTGCCGCGCGGACGAACTGTTCACGAAGCCGGCGCATCCCTATACCGTCGGTCTGCTCAAAGCGCTGCCGCGTCTGGATCAAACCGACACCACGCTGGTCGGCATTCCAGGCAATCCGCCGAACATGGCGCACCCGCCATCGGGCTGTCCATTCCAGGAACGTTGTGCGTTGGCGATGCCGCATTGCGGCGATACACCGCCGCCGCTCGCCTCGTTCGGTGAAGACCCGGCATGGCTGCGGGCTTGCTACCGGCCGGTCGCCGATGTGCGGGAGTTCAATCATGCATAACGCGGGCGCTGCAGAAAGCATGAAAGACAGTCAGGTTGTCAGCACCAAAGACACCATCTTGCAAGTGCGCGATATGCGCGTGCATTTCAAGGTGAAATCGAAGAGTCGCCTGCCATGGGCACCGGCACAGACGCTGAAGGCTGTCGATGGCGTCAGCTTCGATCTGAAGGCGGGCGAAACGTTGGGTGTGGTCGGCGAATCCGGCTGCGGCAAGTCCACACTCGCACGCGCGATCCTGAATCTCGTGCCGCGTACCGAGGGCAATGTGGTCTGGATGGGCAAGCCGCTCGACAGCCATGCGAAAAACGACTGGCATGCGGCGCGCAACGATATCCAGATGATTTTTCAGGATCCGTTGGCATCGCTGGATCCGAGGATGACCGTGGGTCAGATCATCAGCGAGCCGCTGCTCGTGCACCGTCCCAGCATGTCGAAGGCGGAGCGCACGGATCGCGTCCGCGCGATGATGGCAAAGGTCGGCCTGCGCGAAGAGATGATCAACCGTTATGCGCACGAGTTTTCCGGCGGTCAGTGCCAACGCATCGGCATCGCCCGCGCGCTGATCATCGAGCCGAAGCTGGTCGTCTGCGACGAGCCGGTCTCCGCACTGGATGTGTCCATTCAAGCGCAGATCGTCAATCTGCTGAAAGCGCTGCAGGAAGAGATGCAACTCGCGTTGATCTTCATTGCGCACGATCTGGCCGTCGTCAAACATATCTCCGATCGCGTGTTGGTGATGTATCTCGGGCATGTGATGGAGCTGGCGGACAAGCAGGCGCTGTATGACACGCCCCGGCACCCGTACACGCGCGCGCTGTTGTCCGCGATTCCGATTCCGGATCCGGAAGTCGAGCGCAACAAGGTTGTCCAGATTCTTTCGAACGACATTCCGAGCCCGATCAAACCGCCGAGCGGTTGTGTCTTCCACACGCGCTGTCCGATCGCGGAGGCACGCTGCGCGCAGGAAGTACCGGCGCTGCGGGCGATTACGCCGAACGATGCCGCCGCCTGTCTCCTCGCCTGATCGATAAAGCAAATACTCGTGGCTAAATTCGTGGTGGCATCCGTCGTGAGATCCGTAGTGGGACCCGCAGCCGACTCTGTGACGCATCCTGTGGCTGAAACTGTGACCGAATATGCGAAATATTCCGACGTCGACACTGTGGATGTTGTGATACATCGCACGACATCACCGGTCGCAGACGGCGCGTCGGGGCCCGGCGCACATCTTCACCGTTCGGAATTTATGTCCGCGGTGCATCGCGGACTCGTCAGCGGTCTCTTCGCGTGCAGCGCTGCGTTGATCGCGTTGATGCCGGCCTCTGCGCTCGCACGACCATCGATCGCACAGTATGACCAGCCACGTTATCCGGACAATTTCCAGCACTTTGCGTACGCGGATCCAAACGCGCCGGATAGCGGTGACATGACGTTCGGAAATTACGATCAGAACCAGAACTACGATTCGTTGAACCCGTTTCTGCTGCGCGGCGCACCAGCACCGGACATTCAGCATTTGATGTTCGATACGCTGATGCAGCGTAGCTGGGATGAGTTGGCGTCCGAGTACGCACTGATTGCAGATGATGTGCGCGTCGCACCGGACGGCATGTCGGCGACGTTTCACATCAATCCGGCCGCACGTTTCTCGAACGGCGATCCGATCACCGCCGGCGATGTCAAATACTCGTTGGATACGCTGAAAAGCCCGCAGGTGTCGCCGCTGTTCAACTCGGAATTCATGGTTATCCGAGGCGCGACGGTAATCGACAAGCAAACGTTGCGCTTCGACTTTACCCGTGCCGAGCGCGATGCGCCATTGATCGCCGGCGACATTCCAGTGTTTTCGCCGAAGTGGGGGATGGGGTCAGACGGTAAGCGCCCGTCGTTCGATCAGATCTCCAACGTCGCCCCAATTGCCAGTGGACCGTACGTGATCGAAAGTCGTTCAGGGAATGCGCAGATCGTGTATCGACGCAATCCGCACTATTGGGCCGCTGACCTGCCGTCGCGACGGGGTATGTACCGTTTCACGAGAATCACCTTCAAGCTGTACGCGGATTTGTTCACGTCGCTTGAAGCGTTCAAGGCAGGCGAAACCGATCTGCGCGTTGAATATAGCTCCTCGTCCTGGGCTCGAAACTATTTCGGCAAGAACTTCCGTAACGGCCTGTTGTACCAGGGCGCCTACCCCGACAGCCCCGCGCAGATGCAGGGCATGATCATGAATACGCGTCGTCCCCAGTTCCAGGATCGCCGCGTGCGGGAAGCGCTGACGTACTGTTTCGACTATGACTGGTTAAATCGGCTATATTTCTTCGGCCAATACCGGCGTACCGAGAGCTATTTTCAAGATAGTCCTTTCGAAGCGACCGGCATGCCGAGCGACAAGGAACTGGCCCTGCTGACACCGTTCAAGTCGACGCTGCCGCCGGGCGTTTTCGGGCCGATGCTGAAGCAACCATCCACGTTGCCGCCCAGCTCGCTGCGCGCCAATCTGCGTCGTGCGCAGGCGTTGCTGAACGAAGCCGGTTGGCATTACAAGGATGGTGCGTTGCGTGATGCGAATGGCACGCCGATGAGGATCGAGATCATCGACGATGAACCTGGTTTCGATCGGATCATATTGCCGTTTATCAATGCGATGCAAACCTTGGGCATTCAAGCGCATATGCGCGAAATCGATAGCGCGGTGTTTCAAAAGCGCATGAATAATTTCGACTTCGACATGACCACCTACGTTTACAACCCGGTGACCATACCGGGTTCGGAAATGGAGAACGACTTTGGCAGCGCCGCGGCCGGCCAACCCGGTTCGATCAATTACATGGGCGCGCGCTCAAAGGCGATTGACGCACTGATTCATGCTGCGTTGCAGGCGAATACGCTGGATGACCTGCAGTCTGCGGTGCGGGCGCTCGATCGCGTCCTGATGAACGAGTATTACCAAGTGCCCGAATATCACAGCCCCATGTCACGGATCGGCTATAAGTCGCGCATGGGGCATCCAGCGGTGACGCCGACCACCTATCAGGCCGAGGACTGGTTAATCAGTTATTGGTACGTCAAGGGCAATGGCGCGCCGGCCGACGACAAGTCGACGACGGCCACGCCAGCGCATTAGCCGCCATGACACCCCTCACGCAACCGCAGCATACTAAACGCGCCCGTCAGCAGCCATGATCGCCTATATTTTGAGACGCCTTTTGCTGATGATCCCCACGTTGCTCGGTGTGGTCACCATCACGTTTTTCGTCACGCAGTTCGTGCCGGGCGGTCCGGTCGAACAGATGGTGATGCAGTTGCAGCATGGCGGAAGTCACGGCGAAGCCAGCGGCGGCGCAGGCAGCGGCTATCACGCGGCTCAGGGGCTGGATCCGCAACAAGTCGCGGCAATCAAGAAGCAGTTCGGCTTCGACAAACCGCCGCTGACACGATATTTCTTGATGCTGAAGCAGTACGCGACGTTCGATTTGGGTGAATCGTATTATTCGCATCAGACCGTTTGGCAAGTGATTATCGGCAAGCTGCCGGTGTCAATTTCGCTCGGCTTGTGGACGATCTTGCTGACCTATCTGATCGCGGTGCCGCTCGGGATTTCCAAAGCGATACGCAATGGCTCGCGCTTCGACACGATCACCAGCGTCGTCGTGCTGTCCGGCTATGCGATTCCCGGCTTCGTTCTCGGTGTGTTGTTACTGATGTTGTTCGGTGGCGGCACCGTCTGGACTTTGTTTCCGATGCGCGGCCTGACGTCGGACGATTTCGATCAGCTCTCGACGTTCGGCAAGGTGCTCGATTATCTGTGGCATATGGTGTTACCGGTGACCGCTTCTGTGGTTGGCAATTTCGCGGTCATTTCGATTCTGACGAAAAACACCTTCCTGGAAGAAATCGGCCGTCAATACGTGCTGACTGCCCGCGCGAAGGGCGCACCGCAGCGTGACGTGTTGTGGAAGCACGTATTGCGCAACGCGATGATTCCGTTGTTGACCGGTTTGCCTGCCGCGTTTGTCGGCGCCTTCCTGAACGGCAATCTACTGATCGAAACGCTTTTCTCGTTGAACGGCATGGGGCAGTTGTCGTTCGACTCGGTCATTCAGCGGGATTACCCGGTGGTGCTCGGTTCCTTGTATCTGTTCACCTTGATCGGACTGGTCACCAAGCTCATCGCCGACGTCTGCTATGTGCTGGTCGACCCCCGGATCGAATACGACCGGTTGGATCACTAGCCGTGACGACAACGACCCGACCACTCGACGCCGACCAGCCGTCCCGGAGATGCACGTGAATTCCCCCTCTACGCTTTCGTCGCCGCAGCCCCAGCCGGAACCGCCGTCGATTCCACCATCGATGTCCGAGCCCACCGCCCCGTTGGCGATGCGGCCCCTTTCGCCACGCCGGCGCGTCTGGTTGCGTTTCAAGCAGCAGCGTCTGGGCTATTGGAGCCTGATCGTATTCCTGACGATCTTCGTGATCAGCTTGTTCAGCGAAGTGCTCGCCAATGACAAACCGCTGCTGGTGCGTTATCAAGGGCACTACTTCTTTCCGATCGTAAAAAACTATTCGGAATTGGATTTCGGCGGCGATTTCCCCGCACGGGCGAATTATCTGGACCCGTACATTCACGAGAAGATCACCACGAACGGCAATTTCGCGATCTATCCGCCGAATCACTTCCATTACGATACGGTCGATTATTTCGCCAGCCGCCCGTATCCGGGATCCCCGTCCGCAGTCAATCTGTTGGGCACCGATATGCTCGGGCGCGATGTCGTCTCGCGCGTGCTCTATGGTTTCCGGCTCGACGTGCTGATGGCGTTGGCATTGACCGTCACCGGCGTGTTTTTCGGTGTGCTCGCCGGCGCGATTCAGGGCTTCTACGGCGGCAAGATCGACTTGGTCGGTCAACGTTTGATCGAAATCTGGGGCTCGATGCCGGACCTGTATTTGCTGATCATTTTCGCATCGATCTTCGAGCCGTCGCTGTTGCTGTTGTTCATCCTGCTGTCATTGTTCGGTTGGCTGACACTGTCTGATTACGTACGGGCCGAGTTTCTGCGCAATCGTTCACTCGACTATGTCCGTGCGGCGCGCACGATGGGGCTCAGCAATGCGCAGATCATCTGGCGTCATGTGTTGCCGAACAGTTTGACGCCGGTGATCACCTTCCTGCCGTTCAGGATGAGCGCGGCCATTTTGTCGCTGACCAGCCTGGACTTTCTGGGACTCGGCGTGCCACCGCCATCGCCCAGTCTGGGGGAGTTGCTGCTGGAAGGCAAAAACAACTTGGACGCCTGGTGGATGTCGTTGTCCGCGTTTGGTGCGTTGGTCATCACCTTATTGTTGCTGACGTTCATGGGCGACGCATTGCGCACTGCGCTGGACACGCGCACGCGCGGATCGGCATTCGGCGGGGCACAGAAATGAGTACCCTCGATCAAAGTCGCATGGATCAAAATATCGCTGATCCGACCCGGCGTCCGCTGTTGCAACTCGACAATCTGAGCATCGGTTTCGGTGAGAAGACGGTCGTGCAGTCGCTGAATCTATCGATTGCCCGTGGCGAGCGTGTCGCGTTGGTCGGCGAATCGGGTTCCGGGAAGAGCATCACCGCATTATCGATTTTGGGATTGGTCGACCAATCCCGCCAAAGCGGTCGGATCCTGCTCGACGGCGACGACTTGGCGACCAAGAGCGAGCGTGAAATGCGTGGCATTCGCGGTCGCGATGTCGCGATGGTCTTTCAAGAGCCGATGACGGCGCTCAATCCGTTGTACACGGTCGGCAAGCAGATTGCAGAAAGCCTGCGTCTGCACGAAGGACTACGCCCGAATGCCGCCCGCGCACGCGGCATCCAGTTGCTTCGCGAGACCGGTATTCCAGAGCCCGAGCGCCGCATCGACAGCTTTCCGCATCAACTGTCCGGCGGACAACGGCAACGCGCGATGATCGCGATGGCGCTCGCGTGCCGTCCACGCCTGCTGCTGGCCGACGAACCGACGACCGCCCTCGACGTCACTGTGCGCCAACAGATTGTCGATTTGCTGATCTCGCTACAGGAGCAGGCGTCGGCGGATCGTGGCATGGCGGTGTTGCTGATCACGCATGACCTGAATCTGGTCAAGCGATTCGCGCAACGCGTCGCGGTGATGGAAAAGGGCGTGCTGGTCGAAACGAACACGACACACGAGCTGTTCGCGAACCCGCAGCATCCTTATACGAAGCGCTTGCTCGACAGTGAGCCGAAGCGCAATGTGGCGCCGGTACCGCCGAACGCGCGTCGCCTGCTCGAAGTGCAGGATCTCGCGGTCGATTATCGCGTTCCTGTGAAGGGATGGAAATCGATGTTCACGAAGGCGTCGTTCCGTGCGCTGAGCGATGTGAACATCGTCGTGCGACGGGGCGAGACGCTGGGAATCGTCGGCGAATCCGGGTCGGGGAAATCCACGCTTGCCTCCACCGTACTCGGTTTGCAGCGCGCGAGCGCCGGACAAGTGCATATCGACGGTCAGCCGCGTTCGATGCTGAAGTCAGCCGCCTCGCGCCGTCAACTCAGCTCACGGATGCAGGTGGTATTTCAAGACCCGTTTGGCTCATTGTCGCCGCGCATGACGATCGAGCAGATCATCGGCGAAGGGATTGCGCTGCACAAGCCGGAAGTCTCCGCCGCCAAACGACGCGAGCGCGTGTCGGCGCTGCTCGTGGAGGTCGGGCTGCCGCCGGACATTCTGATGCGCTATCCGAGCGAGTTTTCCGGTGGGCAACGTCAGCGGATAGCGATCGCACGGGCGTTGGCTGTCGAGCCGGAATTGATCGTGCTCGACGAGCCCACCAGTGCGCTGGATGTGTCCATTCAGCAGCAGGTCCTGGCGCTATTGACGCGACTGCAGCAGACGCACTCGCTGAGTTATCTCTTCATCACCCACGACCTCGCGGTGATGAAGGCGATGGCGCATCGTGTCGTCGTGATGAAGTCCGGGCGGATTATCGAGACCGGCGACACGATGGATGTGCTGACCGCACCGACCCATCCTTACACGCAAGCGCTGCTGGCCGCGTCGTTGCCGCCGGAACCCTAACCACGACGGGCCTGCGCGCCCTCAGACTGCATCGGCGTGCACCAGGCGCACGCCCCACGCAGAGTGAAGCTTGCCTTCGGCATCGATCAGCGGAGACATCGTTTCGATCAACGCGTCGCGGAACCGCAGCTTCTCCGCCTCGGGGAAGCGATCGAGCGTATAGGTTTCCATCATCATGTCGTACAGTTCGAGCGGCGACGCTTGGAACGGAATGTCGAAGTCTTCCACCGTGACATTCTCGAAAGCACCGTCGAGCAGTGCGCGCCAACCATCCTCCGTTCTCGTTCGAGGATCGCCAAAAGGCTGGTTGTCGGGCTGATCGTTCAGGAACGTGGCGATCAAAGGTTTCAGCTTCGCGCCAACTTCGCCGGTGAGGAACACACGTCCAACGATCGTCGCAAAACGGCCACCCGGCACCAATACCCGTCGAATCTCGCGAATCACGTCGTCGATATCGTCGATCAGCATCAGTGCCATATGCGACAACACCACGTCCGCGCTGCCATCCAGCAGCGACAACGTCTGTGCGCGCTCCTGTAGCAGCGTGACGCAATCGGGCAACTGCGCCCGCGCGAGTGCGAGCTCCCCTTCGCTCATATCGATGCCGATCAGCTTCGGCGAGCGCCGCTCAGCGCTCGCCTGTGGCGCGGCCAGCAGCGACAGCAAATGTCCGTCGCCACAGGCCAGATCGACGATGCACAGCGGATTGCTGAATGTACTCGTCGCCTCGGAGACGCGTGCGGTTCTCGACGGAATCGCTTCGGGAACACACGCGGCCAACGCCGAATAGCTGCACGGAAAGCGCTTGTCGGGCGACGACACCGAATGTGCCGGACGGCTGCCGAATGCACGCGTGGTCGCTCCAGGTTGCCGACGATGAAAGTCCCGGAGGTAATGTTCGGCTGGGCTGAGCTGTGCCATAGGTATCGGTCCTGAAGTCCTGGGTCTTGGAATCTTGATTCGCTGCCGTAGAAGAAACGGACGGTGTTGCGCTGTCGATACGACGCATTCTGCCCACTTTACCCGCCCCCGACTGTGCGAAAATAAACGCCCGATCGGTCAGACCGCCGAAATTTCGAGCGCGACCGGCGATCGTCCCCCCCCTCTTTCGGAGCAGCATGCGTATGCGCGAAGCCAACAACGTCATACCCGTTCACCTTTTCAATACGCACGGCGGCGTCGTGTGTCCGGTCGCCGTTGCGGCGCCTGGCAAGGTGCGGTTGTATGCGTGTGGCCCGACCGTCTACAAGCATGCGCATATCGGCAATATGCGCACCTACATCTTCGAAGATGTATTAGTGCGCGCACTTCGCTACGCGGGGTATCAGGTCGAGCATGTGATGAACATCACCGACGTCGGTCATCTGCAGTCCGACGCCGACACGGGCGACGACAAAATGGCGTTGGCTGCGATCGAGGAGCGTCGTTCGCCGTGGGATATTGCGCTGTTTTATGAAGCGGAATTCTTCCGTCATGCGTCGATGTTGAACATTCGTCGGCCGTCGGTTGTCTGCCGTGCGACCGAGCATATCGACGACATGATCCGGATGATTTCGACGCTGGAGCAGAAGGGATTCGCGTATCAAAGTGGCGGAAACGTCTATTTCGATATCGCCCGGTTTCCACAGTATGCGGATTTCGCGAATCTCCAACTCGACGAAACGCAATCGACCGAGCGCATCGAATTCGACGGTCTGAAGCGCAATCAACAGGACTTTGCGCTCTGGTTCTCGCAGTCGAAGTTCCCGAACCAGATCATGAAATGGGATTCGCCGTGGGGCAGCGGTTTTCCGGGATGGCATATCGAATGCTCGGCGATGGCGACGCGCTACCTCGGCGACACCGTCGACATTCATTGCGGCGGAATCGATCATATCGGCGTGCATCACACGAACGAAATCGCCCAATCCGAATGCTGCCTCGGGCACAAATGGGTCAATCACTGGTTCCATTGCGGCTTTCTCGAAATCGGCGACGGCAAGATGTCGAAGTCGTCGGGAAAGGTGCTGACCGTTGATACGCTCACGACCGATGGCTATTCACCGCTCGCTTATCGCTATCTCGTGCTGACCTCGCACTATCGCGGCGCGCTCACGTATTCCGCCGAGGCGATGCAGGGCGCGTTGAACGCTTACACGAATCTGGTCAGGCGAATCCAAGGGATACGCGCGGACGCGAATGCGGCGGTGGAAGGGGGGGG
>CAWUJR010000046.1:0-14340 GCA_963922375.1 uncultured Robbsia sp. | reverse complement strand
GCAAGCGGGCGCGCGAAAGTCCAATTCCCGCAGGATATCACTGGATCGCAGGCGGACGCCGCCGTCATCCCACGTCGATGGCGTTTTCGTTCTATCGGACAAAAATCACGTGCGGTGCAATGGCGACAGATGCATCGCGGACCCAAACCGCCGTGCAGGAAAACAAGGGAACTTCAATGAGCCGCTATTCCATCTTCAGTCTGCTGCGCAACGGCATGTCGTACAACGAAAACTGGGAGCGCCAGTGGAAAAGCCCCGAGCCGAAGCAAGAGTACGACGTGGTGATCGTGGGCGGCGGCGGCCACGGGCTCGCTACGGCCTATTACCTGGCGAAAGAGCACGGCGTGCGGAATGTGGCGATTCTGGAAAAGGGCTGGATCGGCGGCGGCAACACCGCCCGCAACACTACGATCGTGCGCTCGAATTATCTGTGGGACGAGTCCGCCGCGCTGTATGAGAAAGCGATGCAGTTGTGGGAGGGACTGTCGCAGGACCTGAACTACAACGTCATGTTCAGCCAGCGCGGAGTGATGAATCTCGCGCATACGCTGCAGGACATCCGCGACACTGAGCGGCGTGTGAACGCGAACCGCCTGAACGGCGTGGACGCCGAGTATTTGACGCCGGAGCAGATCAAGGAAATCGAACCGACGATCAATCTGAACAGCCGCTATCCGGTGTTGGGCGCATCGATCCAACGTCGTGGCGGTGTCGCGCGTCACGATGCGGTCGCGTGGGGTTTTGCGCGCGGCGCGGACCAGGCCGGCGTGGATATCGTGCAGAACTGCCAGGTCGTCGGCATTCGCCGTGACGGCAGCCAGGTGACGGGTGTGGACACCACGAAGGGGTTCATCAAGGCGAAGAAAGTGGCGATCTGCGCCGCCGGCAATACGTCGACACTTGCCGATATGGCCGGCGTGCGTCTGCCGCTCGAAAGTCACCCGCTGCAAGCGCTGGTCTCGGAGCCGATCAAGCCGATCATCAATACGGTCGTGATGTCGAATGCCGTGCATGCGTATATCAGCCAGTCCGACAAGGGCGATCTGGTGATCGGTGCCGGCGTCGATCAATACACCGGTTTTGGCCAGCGCGGGAGCTTCCAGATCATCGAAGGGACGTTGGAGGCGATCGTCGAGATGTTCCCGACGCTGTCGCGGGTACGGATGAACCGTCAATGGGGCGGCATCGTCGACGTGACGCCGGATGCGTGCCCGATCATCAGCAAGACCGATGTGAAGGGGCTGTATTTCAACTGCGGCTGGGGAACCGGCGGCTTTAAGGCGACGCCGGGCTCGGGCTGGGCGTATGCGCATACGATCGCGAACGATGCGCCGCATGCATTGAATGCGCCTTTCTCGCTGGATCGTTTCTATACCGGCCATCTGATCGACGAGCACGGCGCTGCCGCTGTTGCGCATTGAGCGCCATCGCACAAGGAGAATTGTCATGTTGTTGATCGAATGTCCGTGGTGCGGGCCGCGCGCTGAAAGCGAGTTTTCCTGCGGCGGCGAAGCCGATATTGCCCGTCCGCTGGACACGGAGGCGTTGTCCGACCGCGAGTGGGGCGATTACCTGTTCATGCGCAAGAACCCGCGTGGCCTGCACCGCGAGCAGTGGAATCATGCGCACGGCTGCCGCCGCTGGTTCATCGCGCAGCGCGATACCGTCAGCTACACGTTCCAGGGGTATGACACGTTCGACCGGCCATTCGCCGTGATGGGCAGAGCGAGTCAGGAAGCGAGTCCGGAAGCGAATCAGGCAGCGAAGCAAGACGTGAAGCCCGAAGCGAAACGCGAACTGAAACAAGAAGGAAGCGCATCATGAGCCAGAAAGACCGTCTCTCCGCCGGCGGCCGGATCGACCGTTCGATCCCATTGAGCTTTACCTTCAACGGCAAGTCCTATCAGGGCTTTCAGGGCGATACGCTGGCGTCGGCGCTGCTGGCGAACGGCGTGCATTTTGTCGCGCGCAGCTGGAAATACCACCGTCCGCGCGGCATCGTCACCGCAGATGTCGCGGAGCCGAATGCGATCGTCCAGCTCGAAACCGGTGCCTATACGGTACCGAATGCACGGGCGACCGAGGTCGAACTGTATGCGGGGCTGGTGGCCAGCAGCGTGAACGCCAAACCGAGCATCGAAAACGATCGCATGGCGATCAATCAGAAATTCGCGCGCTTCATCCCTGCAGGTTTCTATTACAAGACCTTCATGTGGCCGCGTAAGTTCTGGCCAAAATACGAAGAGATCATCCGTGATGCGGCTGGCCTCGGCAAGGCGCCGGAGACACGCGACGCGGATCGTTACGACAAATGCTTTGCGCATTGCGACGTGATCGTGGTCGGCGGCGGCCCGACCGGGCTGGCAGCAGCCCATGCGGCGGGTTTATCGGGCGCCCGCGTGATTCTGGTCGACGACCAGCCGGAATTGGGCGGTTCGCTGCTGTCTTGCCGTGCCGAGATCGATGGACGTGCTGCGCTCGTATGGGCGCAAAAAATCATTGCCGAATTACGCACGATGCCGGAAGTGCGCATCCTGTCGCGTTCGAGCGCGTTCGGCTATCAGGACCACAATCTGGTGACGGTCACGCAACGGCTGACCGAGCATCTGCCGCTGACGCAGCGTAAAGGAACGCGCGAATTGATGTGGAAGGTGCGCGCGAAACGCGTGATCCTGGCCACCGGCGCGCATGAGCGCCCGATCGTCTTTGGCAACAACGATCTGCCCGGCATCATGCTCGCATCCGCCGTGTCGACCTATCTGCATCGCTATGCGGTGTTGCCGGGCCGCGAGGCGGTCGTGTTCACGAACAACGACGACGGTTATCAATGCGCACTGGATCTGAAGGCGGTCGGCGCGAAGGTGCAGGTGGTCGATCCGCGCGCGAACGCCTCGCAAGGCGCATTGCCGACGCTAGCGCGGCGCCAGGGCATCACGGTGTTGAATGGCGCGGTCGTCAAGGCCGCGCACGGCAAGCTGCGTGTGGCGTCGGTCGAAATTGCGGCGTTCAAACAGGGCAAAAGCGGTGACCTGGGTCCGGTGCAACAGACCTTGACGTGCGATTTGCTGGCGATGTCGGGCGGCTGGTCGCCCGTGCTGCATCTGTTCGCGCAGTCCGGCGGCAAAGCGCACTGGAACGATGCGAAAGCGTGCTTCGTACCGGGCAAGCCGATGCAGCCCGAAGTGAGCGTGGGGGCTTGTGCTGGCGAATTTTCGCTCGCGCGTGGCCTGAAGTTCGCGGTGGAGGCCGGATTGGAAGCGGCGCGTGCTGCCGGATTGATCGTCGCGCGTCCGGATGCGGTACAGGTGCCGGAAGTCACCGAGACGCCGATCCAACCGCTGTGGCTGGTGGGCGGCCGTGAACTGGCGACACGTGGACCGAAGCAATTTATCGACTTTCAGAACGATGTGTCCGCCGCCGATATCTTTCTGGCCGCGCGGGAAGGCTTCGAATCGGTCGAGCATGTGAAGCGCTATACCGCGATGGGTTTCGGTACCGATCAGGGCAAGCTCGGCAATATCAACGGAATGGCCATCCTCGCCCAAGTGCTCGGCAAGACGATTCCGGAGACAGGCACGACCACCTTCCGCCCGAATTACACGCCGGTGACGTTCGGCACGTTTGCGGGGCGAGAGCTTGGCGAATTCCTGGATCCGGTACGCAAGACCGCCGTGCACGAATGGCATGTGGAGGCGGGCGCCGCGTTCGAGGACGTCGGCAACTGGAAACGGCCATGGTATTACCCGAGGGTCCGGGAGGACATGCATGCCGCGGTTCAACGCGAATCGCTCGCGGTGCGCACGAGTGTGGGGATTCTGGATGCGTCCACGCTCGGCAAGATCGATATTCAGGGTCCGGATGCCGCCAAGCTGCTGAACTGGGTCTATACGAATCCGTGGAGCAAGCTCGAAGTGGGCAAATGCCGTTACGGCCTGATGCTCGACGAGAACGGCATGGTGTTCGACGACGGTGTCACCGTACGGCTGGGCGAGCAGCACTACATGATGACCACGACGACCGGCGGTGCCGCGCGCGTATTGACCTGGCTCGAACGCTGGCTGCAAACCGAGTGGCCCGATATGCGCGTGCGCATGGCGTCGGTCACTGACCACTGGGCCACGTTTGCGGTGGTCGGCCCGAATAGCCGCAAGGTGCTGCAAAAGGTCTGCCGCGACATCGATTTTGCAAATGCGGCATTCCCCTTCATGAGCTATCGCGCCGGCACCGTCGCCGGGGCATCGTCGCGGATCATGCGCATCAGTTTCTCGGGCGAACTTGCATACGAAATCAATGTGCCGGCGAACGTCGGGCGTGCGGTCTGGGAAGCATTGATGGCTGCCGGGGCAGAGTTCGATATCACGCCGTACGGCACGGAAACGATGCACGTGCTGCGCGCGGAGAAGGGCTACATCATCGTCGGACAGGATACCGACGGTTCGATGACGCCGAACGATCTCGGCATGGGCGGTTTGATCGCGAAGTCGAAAGACTTCCTGGGCAAGCGCTCATTGACGCGTTCGGATACCGCGAAGCCCGATCGTAAGCAGTTGGTCGGACTACTGACCGACGACCCGAACTTCGTGCTGCCGGAAGGCGCGCAGATTACAAGCGGCTCGGTGCAGGGGCAGACTGCGCCAATGATCGGCCATGTGACATCGAGCTATTTCAGCCCTATTCTGAAGCGCTCGATTGCGATGGCGGTGGTCAAGGGCGGATTGGGAAAGATGGGGAATGTGGTCACCATCCCGCTTGGCAATGGCAAGCAACTCACTGCAAAAATCACCAGTTCGGTGTTCTACGACAGCGAAGGAGCACGTCAACATGTTGAATGAGAGCACGCCGAATGTGGCGACAATGGAAGCGGATGCGACGGGTGTTGCCAACAAGGTGACGGATAAGGTGGCAGATAAGCTGTCGGTCGAGCAGGGCGTCTGGCAGGAGTCGCCACTGGCAGGCGTCGATGCGCTGTTGAAGCAGCATCAGGCATCGGCCTCGGCGGCTTTCACGCTCACCGAACGGCCGTTTCTCGAACTGGTCAATGTCCGCGGCGATACGCGTGACGCAGCCTTCATGGCAGCAGTCGAGCACGTGATCGGATGCCGTCCACCGGAGAAGCCGAACACGGTCGCGCGCGGCACGCATCACGATCTGCTGTGGCTCGGTCCCGATGAATGGATTGCTCGATCAGCCGCGCCGCATGGTGCGGCGGCACCTGCGCCGCTCGAAGGCAAACTCAGCGAAGCGTTCCGCGGTCTGTTTGCGGGTGCGGTGGATATCGGCAGCGGTTACACCGTGCTACGCATCGCCGGCACGCGGGTACGAGACGTCCTGGCCCGCGGCTGTCCGCTCGATCTGCATCCGCGTCTCTTCACTGTCGGACAGTGCGCGCAAAGCTATTACTTCAAGGCCGGCGTCACCCTGCTGCCGGTTGCGGAGGACACATTCGACCTCGTGATTCGCCGCAGCTTTGCCGATTACTTCGTCAAGATCATGCTGGATGCGGCCGCGCCGTTGATGGCGTGACACGCACGCTTCGTTGGAACCGGGTGTGGATCGAGCGTTACTGAAGGAGACACGCTGGATCTGACGGGCTGCGCGGTGTAGTTGCGCCATTGCGCTCTCTGCCGTTCCCGCCGATCGTGGAGGGTCGTCACGATGTTTTTGTTCGGCGTACTGTTGAGTGTGCGCCGTTGCGCTGCGTCTTTGATCTGACATCCCGTCGCTGTTTTGCGGTCGCCGCCATTGTGGGCGGCATCCGCTTTTCTGGAAAGGCCATGTCCATTGCCCCATCCGTCACGCGTCCCACCGCCGCTGCCCGCCTCGAACGCTTGCCGTTCTCGTCGTATCATCGAACGATTTTTTTGATCATCGCCTGTGCGTTTTTCTTCGATTCGATCGATTTGGGCACGATGACCTTCGTACTCGGTTCGATCAAAACGGAGCTTGGCTTGTCGACAGCGACGGCAGGGCTGGTCGCCAGTTCGAGTTTCTTCGGCATGGTGGTGGGCGCGGCGCTGGCCGGGTTGCTCGCGGATCGCTTCGGTCGTCGGCCGGTGTTTCAGTGGAGTATGGTGCTGTGGGGTTTGGCTTCCTACCTGTGCTCGACCGCGCATAGCGTGGATTCGCTGATCTTCTACCGGGTGCTGCTGGGTCTTGGCATGGGCATGGAGTTTCCGATAGCGCAAACGTTGTTGTCCGAGTTCGTGCCGGCCGCATCGCGCGGTCGCGTGATCGCGCTGATGGATGGTTTCTGGCCGCTGGGTTTTATTGCGTCCGGCATCGTCTCGTATTTCGTACTGCCGCGATTCGGCTGGCACACGCAGTTTGCGCTGCTAGCGATTCCTGCGTTATTCGTGTTGATCGTGCGGCGCGTGGTACCGGAATCGCCGCGCTGGCTCGAACACCGCGGACGTTTTGCCGACGCGGATCGTGTGGTGGCGCAGATCGAAGCGAAGGTGATGCGGTCGAACGGCCTGACGCGATTGCCGGCGCCGTCGATGCTGGCAGAACCGGTGGTGAAACACGGGCGCAACGCGTTCGCCGAAATCTGGAGCGATGCATATCGGCGTCGCACGATCATGATTTGGGCGCTCTGGTTCTTTGCGCTGCTGGGCTTCTACGGGCTCACGTCGTGGCTGGGAGCGCTGATGCAGCAGGCCGGGTTCGCGGTGACGAAATCGGTGTTTTATACCGTGCTGATTTCGCTCGGCGGCGTGCCGGGGTTTCTGTGTGCCGCCTGGTTGATCGAACGCTGGGGACGTAAGCCGACCTGTATCGCTTCATTGGTCGGCAGCGGGATAATGGCCTATGTGTATGGGCAAACCGCGCTGCACGCGGCTACGCCGACGTTGCTGATCTGCGCGGGTTTGCTGATGCAGTTTTTCCTGTTTGCGATGTGGGCGGCGTTGTACACGTATACGCCGGAGCTGTATGGGACCGGTGCCCGCGCGACTGGCTCTGGATTCGCATCGGCCATCGGTCGGGTCGGATCGTTGATCGGTCCGTACGCCGTGGGATTGGTGCTGCCCGCCTTCGGGCAAGGAGGGGTGTTTTCGCTCGGGGCACTGTGTTTCGCGATCGCTGCCGTTGCCGTGTGGACGCTGGGCGTGGAAACGCGCGGCATGTCGCTGGAAACGCTCGTCATCGAGGCGGTGGAAGGCGAGCACGCAGTGGATGGGCTGGCGGTGCGGAAGTCTTAAAGAGGCGGGTGGGCGATTTTCAAGCCGCCGCCTCGATTGCCGTTTTGACCCGAATTAAGCCGCGATAACCTCGATACGTAACGCTTCACCGCCTGCGGCAATGGCCAGCAACAGGTCGACATTCGGGTGCGCGCCCGGGCGGTGACGCGCATCCGCCGTGTGCTCCGCAAAGATCGCGAGGCCGTGCTCGGCCGCCGCTGCATTCAACGTGCCGAATGCCTGCTGCAAATACTGATACACGGCCAGCGAGCCTTGCTTGCCCGGTTTGTTCTCGATGCTCGCCACCACGCTGCCCTGGCCCTGGCCGTTCAGCAGATCGATGCGCGCGATGCCATCGATGCTCGGCAACTGCGCGAGGTTGTCCTTGAAAACGGGGGTTGGCTGAATCGTTGCAATCACTGAAATACTCCGCGGGTTCAAAAATATATCCCGGCGAGTGTATCTTATTCGTGCGCCCCCCTCTGCAACGCGTCACGGAGATAGGGCGCCGTGCGGCTGCGTGTCGATGCCACTACCTGATCGGGCCGGCCACATGCGACGATCTGACCGCCGTTGTCTCCCGCGCCCGGGCCGATGTCGATCAGCCAATCGCTTTGGGCCGCCACTCGCATATCGTGCTCGACCACGACCACCGTGTTGCCCGCATCCACCAATCCCTGCAAATGCGTGAGCAGTCGGTCGATGTCGACCGGGTGCAAGCCGGTCGTCGGTTCGTCCAGGATGTAAAGCGTGTCGCCCCGTTGCGCGCGCTGCAACTCGGTCGCGAGCTTGATGCGCTGCGCCTCGCCCCCCGATAGCTCGGTCGCCGGTTGACCCAGCCGCAAATAGCCGAGCCCGATACTCTGCAGCAGCGCGAGCACACGCATCGGTTGCGGTTCGTCGGCAAAGAACGCGCACGCGCTGTCTACCGTCATGGCCAGAACGTCGGCGATGTTCGCGTCTTGCCAGCGCACCGCCAGTGTGTCGTCGTTATAGCGCCGGCCTTCGCATGTCGAGCAAGGTGCATAGACGCTTGGCATGAACAGTAATTCGACGCTGACCCAGCCTTCCCCTTCGCACGCGGGGCAACGACCCTTTGCCACATTGAACGAGAAGCGACCGGCGTCGTAATGCCGACGACGCGCAAGCGGCGTGGCGGCAAACAGCTTGCGCACATGGTCGAATAGACCGGTGTAGGTCGCCAGATTGGAGCGGGGCGTGCGACCGATCGGTTTCTGATCGACGCGCACGAGTCGTTTGACCCGGTCGATGCCTTCAACGATCGTCCCTTGCGTCTGCGGCGCGTCATCGGCAAGCAATGGATCGCGCTCGTCGTCGTCCTCAGCGGCGGCTAGCGCCGGGAGCCCCAGATGCGTGGCCACTAATTCCGGCAGCACCTGGCTGACAAGCGTCGATTTGCCGGATCCGGATACGCCGGTGACGGCGGTGAAGCAACCCAGCGGGAACGCTGCATCGACCGCGCGCAGGTTGTTTCGGCTCACCTGTTCCAGCTTCAGCCATCCAGCCGGCGCGCGCGGCGTGCGATTCGTGACGGATGTTGCCGATGCGCTCGACGTGTGGGGTTCGCTAGACGCGTTAGGCTCGCGGAACAAATATGGCCGCGTCTGTGATTCTGCGATATCGGCCAGCCCCGCTGGCGGACCGCTATAGACGATGCGTCCCCCATGTTCTCCGGCAGCCGGGCCGACATCCACAAGCCAGTCGGCGCGCTGCATCATCCGCGTATCGTGTTCGACGACGAACAACGAATTGCCGGCGGCTTTCAGCGCTTGCAATGCCTCGAACAGCGCGTCGCCATCGGCAGGATGCAAACCGGCCGACGGTTCGTCGAGCACATAGATCACGCCGAATAATTGCGACAACAGTTGCGTGGCGAGCCTCAGGCGCTGCAATTCGCCCGACGAGAGCGTCGGGGTGCTCCGGTCGAGCGTCAGATAACCGAGGCCGAGATCGGTCAACGCGCGGATGCGTTGCAGCAGTTCGCCGGACAGGCGTTGCGCGGCGAGACGCTTCTCCTGCGAGTGATTTGCGGTGCGACGAATGTCGGGTGCAGCGGCATGCGACGCGCCGCCTGCCGCGATCCGCTTTTCCACTGCTTCGCGCCTTTCGTCGGCATTTAACGTGTGTTGCGCGTCCGCTTTGCCCTGTGCTTTGGTCTTTGCTTTGACGTCGATCCTGGCATCGACTGTTGCGTTCGAGGTCGCCGCCCGTGGCCGGCGCTTTCCGGTGGCACTAGTTGGACCCTGCGCACTGTCATCTGGATGCGCGTTGTCGGGTATCTGCGCGGCGTCGGCGTCGGCATCGCCGCGCGCGATCGGGGTGAGGACGTCGGCCAGTCGCGACAGCGACAATTGAGACAACGCGGCGATGTCGAAGCCCGCGAAGGTCACCGAGAGCGATTCGGGTTTCAATCGCTTTCCGTGGCAGGCGGCGCAGGCGCTACTGAGCATGTATTGCGACACGCGCTTCTTCATCAACGCACTTTGCGTGGACGCGAAGGTGTGCAGCACGTAGCGGCGGGCACCCGTGAAGGTGCCTTGATAACTGGGCTCGGCGCGCCGTTTCAGCGCCGCGCGCGTCTGTTCCGGGGTCATGCCGGCGTACACGGGAACGGTCGGCGTCTCGTCGGTGAACAGGATCCAGTCGCGGTCCTTCTTCGGCAAATCACGCCAGGGTGTGTCCACGTCATAGCCGAGCGTCACCAGGATATCGCGCTGATTCTGGCCCTGCCACGCTGGTGGCCATGCCGCGATCGCACGCTGTCGGATCGTCAGCGAGTCGTCGGGCACCATCGATTGTTCGGTGACGTCGTACACGCGCCCCATGCCATGGCAGGCGGGACAGGCCCCCTGGATCGTATTCGGCGAAAAGTCTTCAGCGAACAACATCGGCTGCTTCGGCGGATACACGCCGGTTCGCGAATACAACATCCGGATCAGACTCGACAACGTCGTGACGGAGCCGACCGACGAACGCGTGCTCGGCGTGCCCCTTTGCTGCTTGAGTGCGACGGCCGGCGGCAGACCATCGATCGCATCCACTTCTGGCACGCCGACCTGATCGATCAGGCGTCGCGCGTACGGTGCAACCGATTCGAAATAGCGCCGCTGTGCTTCGGCGTACAGCGTGCCGAACGCCAACGAGGACTTTCCCGAGCCGGAGACGCCGGTAAAGACGACCAACGCATCGCGCGGAATATCGACATCGATATTTTTGAGATTGTGCTCCCGTGCGCCGCGAACGCGGACGAAGCCTGTGGTGGGCGTGGCGGCCGCTGCGGGTTCGCTGGGTTTGGTCGATGCCTGAGACGCCCGGCGAGCCGAAGATGCTGGGGCAGCGCCGCTGGCGGAGGAGAGGGGGGTAGGAGCAGGGGAGCGGGATCTCATTCAATCGCGTACGGTCGGATAAGGCAGGATTGCCGGAGAGGAAGACGGCAATCTGGTAGCAAGATCCGTTCTTGCATGTTCGGCATGCGGTCTAGGGGGGCCGCCATCCGCATCCCTTTCGCGCCGCGACACGCCTTGACGCTGCCGCTGCCGTCGTTCCCTTACCCCCTTTTGGCGCTTTCACGCGCCTTCGGGCCCCCTCACGCGCATTTGCGTGCCGGCGCCGCCCCTGCAACGAAATACGGCGTGTCCACTTTCGCCAGTGGCGTGCGTCCGCGGATCTTATCGGCGATTTTTTCAGCGAGCATGATCGTCGGCGCATTCAGATTGCCGGTGACGATGATCGGCATGATCGACGCATCCACCACGCGCAGCGAGGTGAGGCCATGCACGCGCCCTTCATTATCCACCACCGCCTGGTCGTCGTATCCCATCTTGCACGAGCAGGACGGGTGGTAAGCGGTCTCCGCCTTCGCGCGCACGAATGCATCCAGTTCATCGTCGCTTTGTGCGGACGCGCCCGGGTGAAGCTCTTCACCCATGTACTTCGCCAGCGCCGGTTGTCGCATGATGTCTCGCGTGATGCGTATGCCGTCACGAAATTCGCGCCAGTCGAGCGGGTCGGACATGTAATTGAACAGGATGCTGGGGTGCGCATGCGGGTCACGCGAGGTGAGCCTGACGCGACCCCGGCTCGGCGATCGCATCGATCCGACATGGGCCTGGAAACCATGCATTTTGATCGGATTCGAACCGTTGTAATTGATCGCGACCGGCAGGAAGTGATATTGAATATTCGGCCAACGATCCTCGTCTCGCGTCCGGATGAAACCGCCCGCTTCGAACTGGTTGCTCGCGCCAATGCCGGTGCCTTGCAACATCCATTGCAAACCGATCTGCGGCTGATTCCACCACTGCAACGCCGGATATAACGATACCGGCTCTTTGCACCCGTACTGCATGTACATTTCGAGGTGATCTTGCAGGTTCTCGCCGACGCCGGGCAGGTCATGCACGATCGGCACCTCCAGCGTGCGCAGCCATTGCGCATTGCCGACACCGGAGCGCTGCAGCAATTGCGGCGACGCGATGGCACCGCTGCAGACCAATACTTCTCGGCGCGCATGCGCTTCGAGATGTTGCGTGCCCTGCAGATAGCGGACGCCGATCGCTTGCTTGCCCGAGAACAGGATGCGATCTGTCACCGCATGGGTAACGATCGTGAGATTGCCGCGGTTCTTTGCGCGGTCCAGATAACCGCGCGCCGTGCTCGATCGTCGCCCTTGCGGTGTCACGGTGCGGTCCATCGGTCCAAAGCCCTCTTGTTGATAGCCGTTCAAGTCGTCCGTGCGCGGATAACCCGCTTGCACGCCCGCGTCGACCATCGCGGCGAATAGCGGATTGTTGTCGGGCTTGGACGTCGTGACATGGACCGGGCCGTCGCCGCCGTGATAGGCATTGGCGCCGATGTCGCGCGTCTCGGCTTTGCGGAAATAGGGCAGACAATCCAGATAGGTCCAGTTCTCCAGGCCGGGATGATCGGCCCAGCCGTCGTAGTCGAGCGCATTGCCACGGATATAGCACATGCCATTGATCAGCGACGAGCCGCCCAGGCCCTTGCCGCGACCGCACTCCATGCGCCGATGATTCATATACGGTTCGGGGTCGGTTTCATACGCCCAGTTGTAGCGCCGACCTTGCAACGGGAACGCCAACGCGGCCGGCATCTGCGTGCGGAAATCCAGCCGATAGTCGGGTCCGCCGGCTTCGAGCAGCAAAACCGTGACATCGGCATCTTCGGTCAGTCGCGAAGCCAGCACGTTGCCGGCAGAACCCGCGCCGACGATGATGTAGTCGTATTCACTCATGGCATCCGCCTTTAGAAAACCGGGTGGTAAGGACCCATTTCGACCTGTACGGATTTGATGCGGGTGTAGTGGGCGAGCGTGGCGATGCCGTTCTCGCGGCCCACGCCGGATTGCTTATAGCCACCCACCGGCATTTCCGCAGCGGATTCACCCCAGGTATTGATCCAGCAGATGCCGGCTTCGATACGATGAATCACGCGATGTGCTCGCGCGAGGTTCTCGGTGACCACGCCAGCGGCCAGACCGAAGTCGGTATCGTTCGCGCGAGCAATGACTTCTTCTTCGTCGTCGAACACCAGGATGCTCATCACCGGCCCGAAAATTTCTTCACGCACGATGCGCATGTCGTCGCGGCAATCGGTGAAGACGGTGGGCGCCACATATTGACCGGTGGCGAAAGGCCCGTGCGTCAGGCGTTCGCCGCCCGCGAGCAAGCGCGCACCCTGTTGTTTGCCGCTCGCAATATACGCGAGCACTTTCTGCAACTGAGCAGCGCTGACCAGCGGGCCAAAATTCGTGTTCATATCGGTAGGCACGCCCACCCGAATGCGGTTCACGCGGGCGACGATCAATGCTTCGAACGCATCGATGACACGGCGATGCACGAACACGCGGGTCCCGTTCGTGCACACCTGACCGGCGCTGAAGAAATTCGCGGTCATCGCGATATCGGCGGCGCGCGCGAGATTCGCATCGTCGAAAACGATCAACGGCGACTTACCGCCCAACTCCATCGTCACTTCTTTCAGCGACGAGCCGCCCGCCGTCGCCATGACCTTCTTTCCGGTCTCCACGCCGCCGGTGAACGACACCTTCGTAATGCCAGGATGGGCTGCCAGCATCGCGCCAACGCGGCCATCGCCGTGCACCACGTTGAAGACGCCGGCCGGCACGCCCGCTTCCAGATAGATCTCGGCAAGTTTGCCGGCGGTGAGGGGCGTCACTTCGCTGGGTTTGAAAATCATCGCATTGCCCGCCGCGAGTGCAGGGGCGGATTTCCAGCAGGCGATCTGAATCGGATAATTCCATGCCCCGATGCCGACGCAGATGCCAAGCGGTTCGCGGCGTGTATAGACGAACGAATCTGTACGCAGCGGGATCTGCATCCCTTCAATGGCGGTGGCCAAGCCTGCGTAATACTCGATCACGTCGGCGCCGGTGACGATATCCACGGCCACTGTCTCGGCAATCGGTTTACCGGTGTCCATGGTTTCCAGTGCCGCCAGTCCGTCATTGCGTTCGCGTAGCAGGTCCACCGCGCGACGCAGGATGCGCGAGCGCTGCATCGCGGTCATGGCGGCCCAGACGCGTTGACCGTTTGCGGCAGCGTGCACGGCCGCATCCACGTCGGCAGCGCTGGCCGCTTGCACCTGCGCAAGGGTCTTGCCGTTAGCGGGGTTTGTTGTGGCGAAGGTTTCGCCGCCGGTCACATCCAAATAGACACCGTCAATGAAGGAGCGGACGATCGGCGCGGCCGATGCCGATGCCGATGCCGATGGTGCTGCATTCGAAGAGGACGACGGCACCGACGAGAGGGGGAGGGATGAAGTCATGAGCGTGCGTCCGGTTCAGGCGGCGTGGTCGAGAAGCAGATCGATATAGTCGTAGGCCACGCGTAATGCGGCTTTCGTGTCGAACGGTTCACCGGATAACGCGCCGCGCAGCCAGAGGCCGTCAATCAGTGCGGCCAGGCCGTTCGCCGCGCGCCGTGCGCGGGTGTCGGGCAGCACCAGAGCGAAATCGGCGCAGAGATTGGAGAACAAGCGTCGCGTATTGACCCGCTGCAAGCGCTGTAGCGACGGCTTGTGCATGCTTTCGCTCCAGAATGCGAGCCAGGTTTTCATCACGGGGCCGGTCACCTGCACGATGTCGAAATTGGCCGCCACG
>CAWUJR010000045.1:0-14354 GCA_963922375.1 uncultured Robbsia sp. | reverse complement strand
GTCCGCACCGGCGTCGGCATCCGCGCGGACGACGGCACCGCCATCGACGTTGGCCTGCACACAGACGCGAGCGTCGTCACCAGCGACAATGCGGTGGATACCCCGTTTCACTTCCTACTGATTGGTCGCTTGTTGTGGGACAAAGGGGTAGGCGAATTCATCGAAGCCGCGCGTCAATTGAAGCCGCGTTATCCGCAAGCGCGTTGGCAATTGCTCGGCCCGGTCGGCGTCGCGAATCCCAGTGCCATCTCGCGAGCCGAAGTGCAGGCGTGGGAAGACGAAGGCCTGATCGACTATCTCGGCGAAGCCGAGGACGTCCGTCCGATGATCGCCGCCGCCGACTGCATCGTGCTGCCGTCGTATCGCGAAGGCGTCCCGCGAACGCTGCTCGAAGCCGCCGCGATGGGTCGGATGGCTATTGCCACACGCGTGCCCGGATGCATCGAGGTTGTCGAAGACGGCGTCAATGGCATACTGTGTAAAGCACGCGACGCGACGGATCTAGCAAATGCGATGGCGCACATCCTGCGTTTGACACCGACGCAACGTATCACGATGGAAACCGCTGCCCGACGCAAGGCGGAAACCGAATTCGACGAAAACGTCGTGCTGGGCATTTATCAGCAGACACTGCAAAGCATCAGCGACAAGAACATTTCTCTGACAGGACACCCCATATGAACAGCAAAGGCACGATTCTGGTCACCGGCGGCGCCGGATTTATTGGTGCGCACACCAGCGTCGAATTGCTGAACAGCGGCTATGACGTCGTGGTGTTGGACAACCTCGTCAACAGCAAGCACGCCGCCGTCTCGCGCATCGAGCAGATCACTGGCCGACCGGTCCAATTCGTCGAAGGCGACGTCCGCGACATCGCCCTGCTCGAGAAGACCTTCGACGCCTACCCCATCACCGGCGCCATTCACTTTGCCGCGCTCAAAGCGGTGGGCGAATCGGTCGCCAAGCCGCTCGAATACTATCGAAACAACCTCGAAGGGCTGCTCGCGGTCCTCGACGTCATGCAGCGCCGCGACGTGAAGCAATTCGTTTTCAGTTCATCGGCAACCGTGTATGGCGATCCGCATACCGTACCGATTCTGGAGAACTTCCCGCTGTCAGCCACGAACCCGTACGGCCAGTCGAAGCTGATCGCCGAACAGGTGCTGCGCGACCTGCTGATCGCCGACGCCAGCTGGCGCATTGCCACGTTGCGCTACTTCAACCCGGTCGGTGCGCATTCGAGCGGGCTGATCGGCGAAGACCCGCAAGGCATCCCGAACAATCTGATGCCGTATATTGCGCAGGTTGCCATCGGTCGGCTGCAGAAACTGCGCGTATTCGGTGGCGATTACCCGACCGTCGACGGCACGGGCGTGCGTGACTTCATCCACGTCGTCGACCTGGCCCGTGGCCACACCGCCGCGCTGGACACGTTGGCCTCGAAAGGCGAAAGCTTCACGGTCAACCTGGGCACCGGTCAGGGCTATAGCGTGTTGCAAGCGATCAAAGCATTCGAAAAAGCCTCCGGTCGCCCGGTGCCGTACGAGATCGTCGATCGCCGCCCTGGCGACATCGCCAGTTGCTATGCCGATCCGTCCGCCGCGAAGGCCCTGCTCGGCTGGGAGGCCGAACTCGGCCTCGAACAGATGTGCGCCGATCACTGGCGCTGGCAATCGCAGAACCCGCAAGGCTATACGGCCTGACAGAGGGAGCGCGTGCCGCGCGGCGGCGCGGCGATCCGCAAGGCATGAGGCAATCGGCCCTGGGCCGTCGGCAGCGAAAAAAAGCAGCAACTGCCTCGGCACGCGTCCGACGCCATCGGACTCCCCTATAATCGCGAGTCTCGACGGTAGGTTTGTCGCAAGCGCTGGCGCGCTCAGGATCGACCTGAGGTGACTCGCCCGATGCTTGCCACGTCTGCTCACCGCCGCCGGCCACGCCGGCTCCCCTTGTTCGTCTGTCCGTCTCATGCTCAGTCTTGCGCTTGGCTTTATCGTTTCACTGCTCGTCACGTTGCTGGTCGTACGTTACGCCCATCTTCACGCCAAACTATCGGCCGACACCGATCTGATGGGCGTTCAGAAATTCCATGCCCATCCCGTCCCGCGCGTGGGCGGTATCGGCATTCTGCTGGGGCTGCTCGTCTCCGGCATTCAACTGCATTTCACCTCGTATTCGTATGTGTCGTGGGGCATCCTGCTGGTTGCCGCCTGCGGCCTGCCCGCCTTCCTGTCCGGATTGATCGAAGACCTCACCAAGCGCGTCTCGCCCCTCGTGCGATTGCTCGCCACGATGGTCTCCGCGCTGCTATGCTGCCTGATGCTCAGCGTCCGGATCACCCATATCGATGTGAGTTTTCTGGACCCGTGGCTGCGGTATGCGTGGATCGGCATCCCGTTGACGATGCTGGCAGTCGCGGGATTGGCCAATGCCGTCAACATCATCGACGGCTTCAACGGCCTGGCCGCGATGGTCGCCTTCATGATGTTCGTCTCGCTCGCCTATGTCGCGTTTCAGGTCGGCGACGCGATCGTGCTGTCGGCGTCGCTGACGATGATGGGCGCGATCCTGGGGTTCTTCATCTGGAATTACCCGGCGGGCCTAATTTTTCTTGGTGATGGCGGCGCGTATTTTCTGGGGTTCATGCTCGCGGAATTGTCGATCATGCTGGTGATGCAAAATCCCGGCGTGTCGCCGTGGTACCCGGTGTTGCTGGCGATGTATCCGATTTTCGAGGTGTGTTTTTCGATCTATCGGAAGCGCTTTGTGCGCGGGATTTCACCGGGGATCCCGGATGGCGTCCATCTGCATATGCTGGTGTATAAGCGCCTGATGCGCTGGGCAGTGGGCAAGCAGACCGCGCGGGAATTGACGCAGCGTAATTCGCTGACGTCGCCGTATTTGTGGTTGCTGTCTTTGCTGGCGGTGATTCCAGCAACGTTGTTCTGGCGGCATACCGCGGTATTGATGTGCTGTGTACTGGCGTTTGCGCTGGTGTACGTGTGGCTGTATGTGAGTATCGTGCGGTTCAAAGCGCCGAAGTGGTTGATTTTTAGACGAAGGGATTGACAGGGGCGAGCGACCGGCTGCCATGCGGCAATTTCTTCGATTCGCTTGTGTTGGGAGCGCGGGCTTCGCTTGTGACAGCCTCGTGCTGTATGCGGGGCTTGCGCTCGGCCTCGGTTACGTCGTCGCCCGGCTCATCTCATTCGGCTCCGGCATGGTGCTGACATGGTGGTTGAACCGAGAAATCACCTTTCACCATGGTCGCGTCCGCCCTTCTTTCGCGGAATTCGGGAAATACTGCGCGGCGATATCGATCGGCGGCGCGATCAACTACGGCCTCGCCTATTTCACCCTTCTCCATTTACCCAAAGCAGGTTGGGCGCCGCTGCTCGCAGTAGCGGCGGGGTCGGGTGCCGCGATGCTGGTGAATTTCGCGAGTACGCGTCTTTATGTGTTCAGGCGATAGGGGACGCGCACGCCCGGTTCATCCTCGGGAAAGTCCTTTGTGTTGCGCGACACGAGAAGCAGAGAGTTGACCTGCGCCGACGCCCAAACGATCGCGTCGGGCAAGCGAATTCGTTTTTGTTGGCGTATCTGCACGGCTCGATTTGCAATCACGGCGTCCAACGCGATCACCTCGAATGTGCTGAGCCATGTTCGAACGGCCGCCTCATCGGCCTCTGTCGTACCTACCAAAACTTCCATCCAAGTGATGGTACTGATCGCTCGGTACTCGTAACGCGCCAGTTCCTGCTTGGCGGCGTCGATGCCGAGGAGATAGTCGATCAAGATGTTTGTGTCGAAAAGCGCTTTCACCATTCCGAACGCAATTCCCGCTGGTATTCAAGGCCGTCTGTCTTCTTGCCCCTCCACATCCCGAAGACATCGTCACCGAGCGCTCGCTTGTGCTGTGCGATATAACTCTCGATCGCATCCCGAATAAGGGAGGCACGAGAGCGGCGCTCTTGTTCCACCAACGCCGCCAGCGCCTCGATTTGCGCATCGGGTAAGTCGATGAGAAGTCGACTCATTTTACCCTCCAGTTTATGATATACATATCATATATCAGGAAGGTGGATGCTACAATCGGGCATACCTGATTTCTAACTTGCAAGATCACGCCCCCAGATCTGATGGCAATTTTTCGATTTGCTGGCGTCGCCTGCGATAGTCTTGTGCTGTATGTGGGGCGTGCGCTGGGCTCGGATACCTTTCTGCCCGACTGATCTCATTCTTCCGCGCAACAGTACTGACCTAGTGGCTGAACCGCCACCTCACGTTCCAGCAAAGTCGCGTCCGCCCTTCCATCGCCGAATTCGGAAAGTACTGCGCCGCGATGGCGATCGGTGGCGCGATTAATTACGGCAGCGCTTACTTGCTCATGCTGCATTCGTCAAAGCGCGGCTGGGCACCGCAATTCGCGGTGGCGGTCGGCTGCGGGGCGGGGATGATGGTGAATTACGCGAGTATGCGGTGGTATGTGTTCAGGCGCTAGGTGAGTTACATCTGCGCCAGACACAGCCGCAACGCCTCGCGCCAATGTGGCGGCGTCAGGCCGAAGGTCTGACGCAACTTATCGTTCGACAAACGCGAGTTGGTCGGACGCTTTGCTGGCGTCGGATACGCCGCGCTCGAAATCGGTTCGACAGCGCAATCGACGCCCTTGAGTGCAAAAATCGTTTTAGCGAAATCGGCCCAGTTCGTCTCACCACCACCGGTGAGATGATAGATACCGGACTTCGCATGCCACCAGTCACGCCAACTGCGATCCACGGCGCCTCGCTCGCCGATGCTGGGCAGCGCCCCTGCCTGCGAAACCATATGCGCGGTCAGATCAGCCAGCGTCCGTGCCCAAGTGGGCGCGCCAAATTGATCGCTGACAACGCGCAGATTCTGACGCTCAGCACTCAGACGTAGCATCGTCTTGACGAAATTGGCGCCTGTCGTGCCATAGACCCAACTGGTCCGCAGGATCAAATGGGCGCAGCCTGAATCGATGATCGCTTGCTCACCGTCGCGCTTTGTTCGACCATAAACGTTCTGCGGGTCCGGACGATCGGTTTCAATATAAGGCTCGCCCTTATCACCGTTGAAGACGTAATCGGTGGAGTAATGGATCAGCGGAATATTGCGGCGTGCCGCCTGTTGCGCCAGCAGACCTGGCGCAACCGCATTGATCCGATGCGCTCGTTCGGCTTCGGCCTCCGCCTTATCGACGGCGGTATAAGCGGCAGGATTCACGATCAATGCCGGTTGCACGCGCTCGATCACATCGACGATCCGCGCAGCATCGGACAGGTCCAGTGAACGGCGATCCATCGGCACGACCTTACCGAGACCTTGTAAGCTCCGCAGAAGCTCGAATCCCACTTGACCGTCGACGCCAGTCACGAGAATAGTACGGTCGCTCATCGCGTGTTCCCTTCTGTTGGCAATATTGGCCCACGCATTCAACGCAGCTTCAGTCATACAGCTCGGCGTCGTTCAAGCGCTTGCCTGCCTGATCCTTCGCAGCCTGCAAAGGCTGTGTCCCGGCTGCCAACGGCCATTCAACGCCGACCTCCGGATCGTTCCACATCAGGCTGCGTTCGAGTTCCGGAAACCAATAGTCGGTAGTCTTGTACAAGAACTCGGCAGATTCGGACAGCACGACAAAGCCGTGGGCAAACCCTTCCGGCACCCACAGCTGGCGCTTGTTCTCAGCAGACAGGTGTACGCCAACCCACTTGCCAAACGTCTCCGAGCCTTTGCGGATATCGACTGCCACGTCGAACACTTCTCCGGCAATCACACGCAACAGCTTTGCTTGCGGGCGTTGAATCTGATAATGCAGTCCCCGCAGCACATGCCGGGACGATTTCGAGTGGTTGTCCTGCACGAACGCAGGCCGACAGCCGATCGCCTCCTCGAAATCCCGTGCATTGAAGCTCTCGTAGAAAAATCCACGAGCGTCGCCGAACGATTGCGGGGTAATGATCTTAACGTCTGCAATCGCAGTGTCGGTTATCGTGATGGCCATGCCACTTGGTCCGAAAGCAAGTTGAGAAGGTATTTGCCATAGGCATTCTTCGACAGCGATCGCGCCAGCGCGATCAACTGATCGGCGTCGATCCAATGTTGCCGATACGCGATTTCTTCCGGGCATGCCACCATCAGGCCTTGTCGCTTTTGCAGCGTCGCGATGAAGCTGGCCGCCTCAAGTAACGAATCGTGGGTCCCCGTGTCCAACCACGCATAGCCACGGCCCATGATCTGCACGTTCAACTTCCCCGCCTCGAGATAACGTGAGTTGATGTCGGTTATCTCGAGTTCCCCTCGCGCCGACGGCTTGATATCGGCAGCAATATCGCAAACGTCGCGATCGTAGAAATATAAACCGGTCACCGCATAGCGTGAGCGTGGGACCTCTGGCTTCTCCTCGATCGACAACGCTCTGAAATCCGCGTCGAACTCCACTACCCCATAACGTTCTGGATCCTGCACGTGATACGCAAAAACCGTTGCGCAATGCTCATCGCGGTCAGCGTCGGCCAATTGCTTGATCAGGTCGTGACCGTAAAAAATGTTGTCGCCCAGGATCAGGGCCGACGGATCGCCGGCAATGAACGCTCGACCGATAAGAAACGCCTGCGCCAGCCCATCGGGTGAAGGCTGCACCGCATATTGCAAGTTCAGCCCCCAACAACTCCCGTCTCCCAGCATCGCGGCAAAACGGGGAGTGTCTTCCGGCGTGGAAATGATCAAGATGTCGCGAATCCCGCCGAGCATCAGCGTCGACAGCGGATAGTAGATCATCGGCTTGTCGTACACCGGCAGCAACTGCTTCGACACTACATTGGTGATCGGATGCAGGCGGGTGCCGGAGCCCCCCGCGAGGATAATGCCCTTTCGTGCCATGCGCTGCTCCTAAGACTGCACCGCATAATGGGTATCGACCCATTGGCGATAATGGCCGGACATCACGTCGGCGACCCATTCTTGATGGTCGAGATACCAGCAAACCGTTTTTTCTATACCGGATTCAAACGTCTCGGCCGGTCGCCATCCGAGCTCCCGCTCGATCTTGCGCGCGTCGATCGCATAGCGTTGATCGTGACCGGGCCGGTCTTTTACGAACGTGATCTGATCGCGGTACGAACCGCGCGTCTTCGGCCGCAACCTGTCGAGCAGATCGCACAGCGCGTGCACCACCTCGACATTTTTTTTTTCGTTCCAACCGCCGACGTTATACGTTTCGCCCAACCGGCCCTGATCGATCACGGCCCGGATCGCGGCACAATGGTCATTCACGAAAAGCCAATCGCGCACGTTCGTTCCGTCACCATAAATCGGTAGTGATTTTCCGGCCAACGCATTGGCGATCACGAGCGGAATCAATTTTTCAGGGAACTGGTAAGGGCCGTAATTGTTCGAGCAATTCGTGGTGAGCGTCGGCAAGCCATAGGTGTGATGATATGCCCGTACCAGATGGTCCGACCCCGCTTTGCTCGCCGAATACGGACTATTCGGCGCAAACGGCGCGGTTTCCGAAAAAGCGGGATCGGTCGGGCCCAGCGTGCCGTAAACTTCATCGGTGGACACGTGCAGAAAGCGAAACGCCCGCTTCTCATCGTCGGGAAGCGACGACCAGTAAGCGCGCGCGGCTTCCAACAGCGTGAAAGTACCCACCACATTGGTTTGCACAAATGCCGCCGGCCCGTGGATGGAGCGATCGACGTGACTCTCCGCCGCGAAATGAATCACCGCGCGCGGCCGATGCGCCGAAAACAATGCATCCAACGCGGCCCGATCCAGAATGTCCGTCTTCGAAAACAGATGCGCCGGATTGCCGCTCAGCGTTTTCAACGTCGCCAGATTGCCCGCGTAAGTCAGACAGTCGACGTTCAGCACCGGCTCGTGTGACGAAGCGCACCAGTCCAGAACGAAATTGGCACCGATGAAACCGGCGCCGCCGGTGATAAGGAGCATGGGAACCCTTGAAGTTGGGTGCGTCATGGGAGCGGAGCCGACCGTCCTGCGCGCCCTATCGTCAAAGCGTCAACAGGGCGAGTATGTACACCGAATGTATGCCGTCAGTTCAGACCGGCTCGCCCGTTAAAGGCGACGACTGGGGCACGCTCGATACGACTGCTTTAGATACATCGCCGACGCACGGCGCGCCCTTATGGGGGATATATTCCGGCACCCACTGAAGCAAGTACTGCCGGACCTCCTCGTCCTCCAAAATACGCGGCTGGGTCAACCAGGCGATCACCTCCGACAAGAAGGTACCGTCCACACTGCGTGCCCGTGCGACTCTCAGTTTAGGATGATGTGTCGGACGCGTTGTCTCATCGTCTGCCAACAGCTCTTCGTATAGTTTTTCTCCCGGGCGTAATCCAGAGTATTCGATCTTGATCTGATCGTCGTCGAAACCGCTCAAGCGAATCAGATCTTTGGCCAGATCAACAATCCGCATTGGCTCCCCCATATCCAACACGAAGATCTCGCCGCCTCGTCCCATGCTGGACGCTTGCAACACCAGTTGCGATGCTTCCGGGATGGTCATGAAAAAACGGGTGATGTCCGGATGGGTCACCGTGACGGGACCGCCTCTCGCTATTTGTTCCTGGAACTTCGGGATAACGCTGCCAGCGCTGCCTAGAACATTGCCAAACCGGACAGTCTCGAACTTTGTTTCCGTGGTGGTCTGTTGCAGCGCCTGGCACGCCATTTCCGCCATGCGCTTACTGGCTCCCATCACGTTTGTCGGATTGACCGCCTTATCGGTAGAAATCAATACGAAATAGCGCACCTGCGCATCGATGGCTGCCCGGGCGACCGAATACGTGCCCAATACGTTGTTCCGCACCGCCTGCCACGCATTGGTCTCTTCCATCAACGGGACATGCTTGTAGGCCGCGGCATGAAACACAATCGTTGGCTTATACCGGCCCATCGTCTTGTTGAGCAGCAACGCATCCCGCACATCGCCGACGATCTGCACGATCGGCGTTCCTTGCGGATTGCCCAACAGCTCCTCTCCCAGTCGGTAGGCATTGAATTCAGACATATCCATTGCCACTAACATGCTCGGCGAATATTTCAGAATTTGCCTACATAACTCCGATCCGATCGACCCCCCGGCCCCTGTCACCATGACGACTTGGCCCGCCAGCATCGCGGCCACATGCTCGGTGTCGATATGTACCGGGTCACGGCCCAGCATGTCCTCGGGATTGACGCCGCGAACTTGGGAGAGCGCGCCGCCGGTGGTCGTCTCGGACAAAACCGGCAGCAGCATCACGCGCATACCGGCGCGTACACAGAGCGCCATCACCCGCCGCTGTATTGACGCACTCGCGCCGGGAATCGCGACAATGACGTGATCGACCTTCAGGCGCGTGGCCCATTTTTCGATCGAATCGACCGGTCCAAGAACGCGATGACCATATAGCTCTCGTCCGACCTTCGTGTGATCGTCATCGAGCAAGCCCACTAGCCGCCACTCGGCAGAGCGCGACAGCTCGCGTGCCAGCGTCGCGCCTGCGCCACCCGCACCGATAATGATGACGGGCTGGCCTTTTGCTATCAGTCCGCCGTGTTTCATCCGTTCCTTGGTTGCACGATACAACGCACGCGCACCTCCCATGAAAAGGAACAGGAACAGTGGCGACATGATCAACACGGATCGGGGCACGATCGGTATGGGCTGCAGCAGGACGGCACCGATCATGACGACCACAGCGCCAGCGGCAACGGCCTTGGCGATACGCACGAGATCCGGAAGACTGGCGAACACCCACATTCCGCGGTACAGCCCAAAAACCCAGAACATCGCGGAGTAAATGGGCATGACCCAAAACAATGCGTGGATACTGCTGACAGCGTATTCGGACGGCGGCATACCATTGAAGCGCAGTCCATATGCAAACAGCCACGCCAACGCCGCACTGCTCAAATCGAATGCATAAGCAGCAAACGAAAGCCAAGCGCCTTTCAATCGAAACATGGTCGTCAGTCTATTTCTTGTCTTCAATTTCTTTAAACCTTGCCCAACGGCGATCCACGCCGCGCGCCAGCATGAACAGCAGCAGCATCCAGGCGCCCCCTACCGGCAACGCAGAAAGCGCCCCCATCGCATCCTGCAACTGAAGCATTCCGAGCGCCAGCATGGCACCCGACAGCATCAAACCGTACCAAAGGTAGATCGTTCGTCGATGGGAACCGTCCATTTGGATCATACGCTGGTAAAAATGCTGCCGATGCGCCTCCCAGATCCGCTCCCCCCGTAACAATCGCCGTAGCAACGTGACGGACGCGTCCAAAATGAAAGGCGAAAACACCATAACGGGGAACCACAGCGGCCAGATATGCGCAAATGTTCCGATCAGTCCGAGCGCACCTGCAAGGAATCCAAGCGGGATCGAGCCTGCGTCGCCCAGGAACATCCGTGCGGGAGGCCAGTTGAAACAAAGAAATCCGAGTGCTGCGCCGGATACAGCGGCGGCCGCCGCAGCAAACGTCGGAGAAAACGACCACGCTGCCACGGCATAAGTCGCAAAGCCAATCAGTGCCATGCCGCCGGCCAGGCCGTCTGCTCCGTCCATGAAATTATACAGGTTGGTCATCCACACCAGACCAATAATGACGAACGGCCAGCTCCACCATGGCAGCGGGAGATAGATAAGACACAAAGCAAGTGCTGCTGCGGTCTGCGCCGCAAAGCGTACCCGGGCGGACAAACCACGACGGTCGTCGATCTGACAAAGCGCGGCGAGCGCCAACGCGAGCCATGCACACCACGTCAGCTGCGGCGCGAAGTAGACAATGCCAAACACGCTTGCGGGCGTGACGCCCCACCCTCCCACACGAGGCGTAGGGCGCGTGTGTAACGACCGATGTGTCGGCACGTCGGTCGCCAGCGACCATGCCCAGCCGCTTCTCAGCAGTAGGAAAAGAATGAGCGCACAAAGGACTGCACAGATGAGAAATGGCTTATAAATCAAGCCTGTGAGAGCAGCGTATAGCACAAGACGGGGACAGGCAGATTATGATTGGGGTACAAGTTCGTCACGATACCAGATCGCCGTCCGATGTAAGCCAATTTGCGCGCTCACTGGCGGCTTCCATCCCAGTTTCGTGGAAATTGCATCAATATTGACACGCAGTGGTTGCAGCAAACGATCGGCCTGCTCCTCCTTCCCCGTTAGGCGGGCGGCGATCGCAAGGAGACCAGGCGGCAACGAAAACAAGCGCGCCCGACATCCCATTCCTCCTGCCAATTCGCTGACGATCTGCGCGACCGTCAGGTCCTGACCGTCGGATACCAAGAGCGCGTGTCCCGGTGCGGCGGGATGACGCGTCGCCGCCAAGATGGCGCTCACCAGATTGTCGATGAAAATCATACTGCGTTGGGCTTCCACTGCGCCCAGCGGCAACGGCAGACCACGCCTGACCAACGACAGCAACTGCAGGAAGTTGGCGCGCACGCCGGGACCGTAGACCAAAGGAGGACGGATGATGACAAGGTCCAGCTTGCGTTGCGCGCACAGACCACGCAATGCTTCCTCGGCTTCAAGCTTAGAGATGCCATAAGGATCGGACGGCCGTGGCGTATCGCCTTCGCTCCAAGGGTGGCCAGGCGTTCCCGGCTCCGTCTCGCCCATCGCCTTGATGCTGCTGACAAAGATGAACCGCGTCGCTCCAGCGGCGGCTGCGGCCTTTGCCACGCGCAGGCTCGCCGCCACGTTCGTTTCACGGTAGGCCGCGAGCAAGGCGTCGGGCGATTGCGTCGTTTCGTGACGTTGATGCACCCGCGCAGCGAGATGGACCACGGTATCTACGGACGCCCCTGTCGGCCAGATTTTTTCCAGATCGACAAAGTCCGGTCCCGCCGTGCGCCAAACGACAACGCCCGGCTCGCAGCGCTGCGGCTGGCCGCTCAGCCCATAAACGGTCTCGCCGGATGTCAGGCATGCCCGGCTCAGCGCACGTCCGACAAAACCGCTACAGCCTGTGATCAAGATTTTCATATCATCTATGTAGTGCGGCGCAAGCGCTGCCCATTCGGAGCGATGGACATGACCACACGGCTTCCAAAAGGCCCATGAATGTAAGACAAAAGCGTGGACACACCCCGGCAGCTATGCGAAGCTCACGGTCGACCCGTTTTTTTACCCAGTAAACGCCAGATTATGCAACACTCTTCCGCCTCCAGGACGCGCGCCGCGATCAACGACGGCGCAGGCCTGCGGGGGCATTACGCGGAAGTCGTCGTCCCAATGTGGCGTGGCCGCGGGTTCGACCAAACGCTGGGTGTCCCGCTCGAAGCACTGCTTGTGGACCCGCTTGCGGCGGCGCTTCCAATTACGCGATTCCGCGCGATGGCGTGTGCGCGGCAGCTCTATGTCTTCTCGGCCGCTGCGGATGCGGAACACGCAAAACGCTTGTTCGACACCTTGTTGAGTCGGTTTGCCGATGCGGGCAACGGTGGCTTTTACTACAGCGTCGGACCTAACGCGAATCCGCTGGAAACAACAAAAGATCTCTACACACACGCCTTCGTCATTTTCGCGTGCGCGGCCTATTACCGCCTTATCGGGGATTCGCGTGCATTGGAGGTCGTCGAACGCACGTTCGATGTCGTGAGCACGCAGTTCCCGGTCGACCCGGCAAACGGTCTGACCGTCTCCCAATGTAGCCAGGACTTCGCGACGATTCTTGAACTGGCACGGCAAAACCCGTTGATGCATCTGACCGAAGCCTATCTGGAAGCGCATGCAGCCACTGGCGATGTGCGTTTCGGCTCGGCCCTCGCGTCATTGTTGCAACGCGTCAACCAGACCTTCGTCGACCCCGCCACGCATTGCATCATGGAGTTACCGCTGTCGGCCCCGGACAATTGGTTGGAGCCGGGACACCAATTCGAATGGTCGTTCCTGCGCGATGCGAGCCGCCATCCCGCCTTCGACTCCAGCGGACTGGGCGTCCATCTGTCCGCAGCGTATGCTTTTGCCCAGAAACATGGGGTCATGCCGGATACGGGCGGCGTCGTGGCCGCACTGGAGCGGACCGGTGCCGTACGTGACCCGAATCAACGCATCTGGGCGCAGACGGAATACCTGCGCGCGATGGCGTGTCATGGCGATGCCGAGCAGCGTGCCAAACTACCGCAGCAAATCGTCCGCTTCGCCACCCGTTTCCTGCACGATGCCGGCTGGCACGAAATGCTCAGCAACGACAACCGCGTCCTACGCGCCGAAATGCCTTCCACGACCGCGTACCATCTCGTTGGCGCCTATCAAGTCCTAACCTGATGCGTGTCCTTCACTTCTACAAGACCTACAAACCCGATTCGCACGGGGGTGCCGAACAATTGATTTGGCAGCTATGTGCCGGCGCGGCGCAGCAAGGCATTCAGGCCGATGTCCTGACAGTGAGCAAGCACGTCGGCACGTCGGACCTGGGCGATCATAAGCACTATCGGGTCCGCGAAAGCTTCTCGCTCGCTTCGGCGAACTTCTCGGCGGCGGCATTCGGCGTGTTCAAAGCGCATGCAGCCACAGCGGATGTGATTCATTATCACTTCCCCTACCCGTTTGCCGATATGGTCCATTTCGTGACCCGCGTCGGTAAGCCGACGGTACTGACCTATCACTCGGATATCGTCAAGCAGAAGAATTTGCTACGCGTTTACCGGCCCTTGATGAATCGCTTTCTGTCGAGTGTAGACAGAATCGTGGCCACGTCGCCGAACTACGTCGAGACAAGCGAGACACTGCGGCCATTCCGCGACAAGATCGACGTTGTACCCATTGGCATCGACCGCGAGGCTTATCCGCAACCGGATGCGGTGACCCTTGCCAAATGGCGCGATCGCTTCGGTCCGCGCTTTTTTTTGTTTATAGGCAACCTGCGCTATTACAAGGGCTTGCATGTCCTGCTGGAGGCGCTCGCGGGCAGCACCTATCCGGTCGTGATTGTTGGCAACGGCCGCGAGGAGCAAGCCCTAAAAGCGCAGGCCAGCCGTCTTGGGCTCCAGCACACGCACTTCATCGGTTCCATCGACGAAGTGGACAAAGTAGCGCTGCTGCAGCAATGCGAGGCGTTGCTGTTTCCATCGCATCTGCGCTCGGAAGCCTTTGGGATCTCATTGCTGGAAGCTGCGATGTATGGGAAACCGATGGTTTCATGCGAAATTGGCACCGGTACCAGCTACGTTAATATCGCCGACGAAACCGGTTTGGTCATCCCGCCTGAGAGGCCGGATTTGTTGCGCGGTGCTATCGATTGGCTGTGGCAACATCCCTCTGAAGCCGGTGCGATGGGAGCAGCCGCCGAGCGGCGCTACGTGACGCACTTCACCG
>CAWUJR010000044.1:0-14411 GCA_963922375.1 uncultured Robbsia sp. | reverse complement strand
CCAAAGGCACACTTGCGCGAACACATTGCGGGCCAAGCAATGTGCCGGTACTCGTGAACTTCAGCAAACTTACAGTGAACCGGTCTTCGGCACGCTGTTGTGCACCGGTGCACATGGATCGGGGACAGCAGGTTTAATAGTACTGTTTATTAAAGAAAACGCATGTGAGGAGCGGTCACCGAGGCCTCTTTAGGGTTAACCCTGTTAAAAATCTATAAATTACCTTATGTTAAATGACATCACTAATGGCTCGCGCTCGCTGCACCACGCAGCAGGCGGCATCGGCAACGCGTTCGTGCTGCGCCTTGTCGCCGATGTCCTCTGCCTCGTGCCAACCGATCGCACCGGCGCTCAGAAGCCCGCTTCTCGTTGACCAATCGCCGCGACAAACCTTATCCCTCGCCCGAGCAAGCTTTCCCGGTCCGCGCCTAAATGTGCCACTCCGGTTACGTTACGTCCCGAAAGCGACGCGCCATCGCATGCGGTCAGCCGCACGCGCCAGGTCGCCCGTAAAGGTATCAGTTGATGAGACGACGGGTCTTGCTCTGCCGGCACCGTTCCGCCATACACACTGGCGACTGATGGCTCCTCCAGCGTCGTTAGGTTTACCTTATCGACGGCGTCAACGTGACAAGTAAAAGCCCCCTTCTCGGCCAAGCCCGCGATAAACACGGCGCGTTGTCCTGCCTGGAGCCGATCCACGTCATTCTCACCAACGAATGCGTCGCCTTTGATGCCGCCATCGCCCGCCAAATTGTACAGCCGCTCGCCCCGTGCAAGCCACGTTCCAGGCATCAATCCATCGCCCGCCGACTTGCACGCTGCCATCAAACGGCGCTCGCACCGTCAGTTGCGCGATCTCGGACTGTAAGCCTGAGACAGTCTGACGGGCGGCGTCCCAGCGACGACGCAATGCGAGGCCTTGCCGCTGCAGTCGCTCGTCGAAAGATTGCTGTGCAACCTCCCAGCGCAGAACCGCTTCGTCGGTCTGTGCGGCCTTGAATTTATAGTTGAGATCAGGCGATACTAATACTGCGAGCGTGTCACCCGCATGCACACGCTGTCCGTCACGCGCAGGCAATGGATCGCTAGCAATGTAGCCAGGGGCCACTGAATAAATCCCTTCCGCTTGCTTCGGGCTCAGTACGGCTGGAGCACTCACGCCTGCTTGCCACGGCACGACAAAAAAACCGAGCAACAGCGCGCCCACCGACGCGCTGCGCAACGTTTCGCGGCGCCAGTGAAGTTCGCTGCGTCGTTGCCAGCTTACCGTCACTTCTCGCCACACCGGCCGTACGATGAACCACCCGAACTCGACGCAGAACAACGCCAGTCCCAGCACTTTGAAGAAGGCGTGATAGACGATCAGTGCGATCGACATGAAGACGATAAGCCGGTATAACCACGTCGCGAACGAAAACCCGACCAGAAAACGTCGCCGCGAGACCGAACATGGCTCAGGCTGCGGATCGCCGAAGCCGAACAACCATTCGCGTAACCACCAACGCCCGAGCGAAAACGCGCGGTCATGCAGGTTAGGAATGTCTAGCCAGTCGGACAACAGAAAATAACCATCAAAGCGCATGAATGGACTCGCATTGATGGCGAGCGTGGCAATCCATGTAGTGGTCGCCAGCAGAAACGCTCCGGCACGCAAAGGTCCGTCGGGTAGCACGCTCCAGGCCAGGGTCGCGATCGCCGCCAACGCGATTTCAATCATCATCCCGGCCGCACCGATTCGCAAGCGACGATTGCGCTCCGGCACTTTCCACGCTTCGGTGGTGTCGGTATAGAGTACTGGCAGCATCACCAGTAAGGCGACACCCATCGTCGGTACACGGCAGCCATAACGTTGCGCCGTGTACGCGTGCGCGAATTCGTGCAATACCTTCGCGCATCCGAGAGCGATCCCGACGCCGATAAGCCCGCGCAGATCGGCATAACCGTGGAATGTATGCAGGAATTCATCCCAGCGCCGCGACACCAAAAACAGTCCAAGCACCGCACAACCGGCAATCGCCATCCAAAACGTCGGCCGGAATGCGAATGAGGCATAGCGGGCCGTGCGACGGAGGAACGCCATGGGGTGCCACAACGGAATACGGATCATCAAGTAATGCTTCAGCAGCCACATCGCCCTGGACGGACGATTGGTTTGCGCATGGCGTACGAGGAGATCAGTTTCGGCGGCACTGGTCGCGATCAGCCACATCTGCGTGTGTGCCGCCGCTGAGGTACAAATGGAAAGGACAATAGCAAACCGGCATCCGGCTGATCCGCTTGCACTACGACCTGCGCGGCGGCCTGCACGGAGCCAACCCCTAGCCACGCGGCGAATTCCAGCGAGCAATGAATGTCATACGTAGCAGCCAGCCGGCACAGCGCGCCGAACTGATCTGCCGCCATAGAGAGATCTGCGATGTCGATCAAGGTCAACGCATTCCGGGCGCCCAGCCGCTGTGCCGTTTCGAACACCTTCATGAAGTCGTTGAGATCACGCTCGGGTGTGAGCAAGATGACCTCGATCCCCAGCACCGTCAGGCCTGTGTCGCTTAACCGTGCTTCAGTCTCGCGCAGCATGGCCGACGTGCCGAACATCGGGTGTTGGTGTTCGCCCGCGCGAAACGGGCTTAATCGCAAACTGGTCGCATCGAATCCGGCCTGACTTGCCGCATCGACGAGTTGCGGCGGCGTCAGCTCGATCGCCGTCAGCGGCGAAAGCGCGAAAATGCGATCGCGCATCTTAGATGGCCTCGCTCATCGTGGGCGCGACGTGCTCGCTTTCCGGTCGGGCCTTCCGATTGACCAGATCGAGCGCCACGTCGACAATCATATCTTCCTGACCGCCCACCATCTTTCGCTTGCCCAATTCGACCAGGATGTCGACGGCCTTCAAATCGTATTTCTTTGCGGCCACTTCGGCGTGACGCAAGAAACTCGAATACACCCCGGCGTACCCCAAGGCCAACGTTTCCCGGTCAACTCTAACAGGTCGATCTTGCAGGGGCCGGACGATGTCATCCGCTGCATCCATCAACTTGTACAGATCACAGCCGTGGTGCCACCCTTGCCGCTCTGCGGCGGCGATAAAAACTTCGAGTGGTGCATTACCCGCACCGGCGCCCATGCCGGCGAGGCTCGCATCAATCCGATCGCATCCCTCTTCCACTGCGACCAACGAATTGGCGACGCCAAGGCTAAGGTTGTGGTGCGCATGCATGCCCGTCTGCGTTTCGGGCATGAGCACATCCTTGAAGGCTCTAAAGCGATCGCGGATGTCGTTCATACCCAGCGCGCCGCCCGAATCCACTACGTACACGCACGTCGCGCCATAACTTTCCATCAACTTTGCTTGTTCGGCAAGCTTCGCTGGAGTGGTCATGTGACTCATCATCAGAAAGCCTACCGGATCCATGCCCAGCTCTCGCGCATATTCAAGATGCTGACGCGATACGTCCGCTTCCGTGCAATGAGTTGCCACGCGGACCACCCGCGCACCGGCGTCGTACGCATTGCGTAAATCGTGCGTCGTGCCGATGCCGGGAATCAACAAGGTGGCGATCTTGGCGGTCTTGACACTTTCCGCTGCGGCCGCAATCCATTCTACGTCGGTGTGGGCGCCAAAACCGTAGTTGAAGCTGGAGCCTTCCAGGCCATCGCCATGCGCGACTTCAAGACTATCCACGCCCGCTTGATCGAGCGCCGTTGCAATCGCTTTCACATTCGCGATGCTGTATTGATGACGAATCGCATGGCTGCCATCGCGCAGCGTCACATCGGAGATATAAAGTTTTTTTGTCGAGGTCATCACGCCGTCTCCACTTTCGTTTGTGCTGTGCGGGCGATCCCGGCGTCCAGCCGGCGGCGCGCCATCATTTCGGCACATGCCATTGCGGCAGACGTCATGATGTCCAGATTGCCGGCATAGGAAGGCAGATAATGCGCCGCGCCTTCGACCTCGAGGAACACCGAGGTTTTCAGTCCTTTTTGCATGCCCACACCCGGTACGTTGAGCGGCTTGTCAATCACCTCGAACTGCACCTTCTGCTTCAGACGATAACCGGGGACATACGCTTGCACGCTCGTCACCATCTCTTCGATACTGTCCTCAACGCGCTTCTGATCGACCAGATCCGACAAGACGAAAACCGTATCGCGCATTATCAGCGGAGGTTCCGCGGGGTTCAGCACAATGATCGCTTTGCCGCGCGTCGCGCCGCCCAACTTCTCTATCGCGTGACGGGTGGTTTCCGTGAATTCATCAATATTGGCCCGGGTACCGGGGCCAGCGGACTTGCTGGAAATCGACGCGACAATTTCCGCGTAGTGGACTTTGGCCACCCTGGACACTGCGGCCACCATTGGAATGGTCGCTTGGCCACCACACGTCACCATATTCATATTCGTGGCGTTCTCGGCTTCCAGATTGATCGCCGGGATGACATAAGGGCCGATGGCGGCAGGTGTCAAATCGATTACTTGCACGCCGTGCGCCTGCAAGATGTCGTTATGTTTCTTGTGGGCGCCGGCAGACGTCGCATCGAAAACGATATCGATATCTTTGAACACTTCCAATCTCAGCAGCCCATCTATGCCATCCGATGTGATGGGAATGCCCAATCGGGCGGCGCGCGCCAGACCGTCGGACTTTGGATCGACGCCCACCATCGCGCCCATTTCGAGATTTTTCGCATGGCGCATGACCTTGATCATCAGGTCGCTACCAATATTGCCAGAACCGATAATGGCTACCTTGACGCTTGCCTGCATGAGTATCTCCTCCGATATTGTTCTTGAATGGCGCGCAGTCACTTCACGTGGAAACCGGCGCTGCCGAGGCGTTCCACGTCTACGCTGACGTATTGTCCTGGCTTGATCCATTCTGCGGGCGTTGCACCGCCCGCCATCACAATCCAACCTGCTTGTAACGGTTCGCCCGCGGCCGCGGACAAACGCGCCGCAGCCACCAAGGAGCGCAATGGGTTGCCCAAGAGTGCGGCAGTCGACCCAATCTGCACGGGCCGCCCATCGATGTTCAGCGTCAAACCCAGGTTGCCGAAGTCCTGCGACGGATCTTGCCAATTCCCAATCACGAAGCCGCTTGAAGACGCGTTATCAGCAATCACTTCCGGCAACGTAAATTTGAAATCCTTGAAGCGCGAGTCGATAATCTCCAACGCTGGCGCAATGGCTTCCACGGCCGCCAACGCTTCCGGCCCCGTCGCGTTGCCGGAAAGCGGACGCTTCAAGACGAAGGCGATTTCCGGCTCAACGCGCGGATGGACGAAGCGAGAAAAATCGATGGCGGTGCCCTCTTCGATCTGCATGCCTGCCGTCAGGCGGCCCCAGATCACGTCGGACAGGCCCATTTGAATCATCTTGGCGCGGCTGGTGAAACCCATCTTCACGCCAACGCGTGCCTCACTGCGGGCGACCCGCTTCTTGATCGATTCGGACTGGATTTCATAGGCATCGGCCAGCGACAGACGCTTATCCGTGTCGAATTGCTCGACTTCCTGCGCGTTCCGCGCCGCGTCGTCGAGTAGCGTCGCGTATTCCTGGATCGGGTTCATATGCTTGTGCATCCCATGTGGTTCTGTTCAATTTGCGGGGTGGTCGAAAACGGCGCGTACTGCGCCGAGTCCGTTGATACGGGCTTCGAACACATCGCCCGGCGTCACAACCGCCATCGGGCCCAGGGCGCCGGATAGCAATAAGTCGCCTTCTTTCAATGGCGTGCCCAAGGCGGCCATCTTGCGTGCCAGCCAAACCACCGCATTGATCGGACTGCCCAAGCACGCGGCCCCCGCCCCTACCGATACCGGCTCGCCACGGCAGGTCAACACCATGCCGCACAACCGTAGATCCAATTCAGACAATTTCTTTGGCGTATTGCCGATGACATAAGCCGACGAAGAGGCGTTATCTGCAATCGTATCGGCGATCTTGATATTCCATTTATCGATGCGGCTGCCCACGATCTCCAACGCAGGCAGCGCGTATTCGATGGCGTTCAGTACATCCAGATGGCCTGGAAAGGACATCGACAGATCTCGGCCCAAGACAAAGGCCACTTCCGCTTCGATCTTGGGCTGATGCAGGATCGACGCCGGGATGGGATCCGCATCGCCGAAACTCATGTTGTCGAAGAGCATGCCGAAGTCCGGTTGGTCCACACCCAGCTGCTTCTGTACCGATACAGACGTCAAGCCAATCTTCCGGCCGACGATACGTCGCCCCTCGGCGACGAGGCGCTCTGTGTTCACGCGCTGAATCGCGTAAGCACTCTCGATATCGATATCAGGATACGTCTCGCGCAATGGCGGCAGATATTCGTGTGTGCGTGACGCGTGCGCCAATGCCTGCGCTGCCTGCTTGATCAATTCGGGGGTCATAGCGATTCCTTTTTTCCAGCGGCTTCGGTTTCCGCACGAAGTTTATTGGTAGCGTCGATCTCATCTTTCGTCGCCTCTCCCACAGCCCAATGCGCGCCTGGCACCTGTGTCGCAAACACCCTGACGGTGGACAACGGAGCACCCAACGTTTCGCTCACGGTCCGCGCTACGGCTTTGACACATGCCTTGATCGCGGCGTCGTCTCGGCCCTCGACTAAGGAAATGTGAATGATTGGCATAGCTTTGCTCCCTACAATCTAGTGATTGGCTGCCGGGGCGACGCGCGCACCCGACTGGCCGCTTCTTGCCAGTGCGGCATCCACTTCGCCTGCGGACTTCATCTCCTCGATAAACAATGTGAGATACGGCAGCGCAGCGGCATGACGTTTTGGCACTGCGACTGCTTGATGGATCGTCATGAAACTGTCCTGTAACACCCGATATCCCTCATGCTCGTTTGCCAGGCGCTCCACTACTTGGCGGACGCCCGCGAGCGCGTCCCACTTTGCATCGACGTACGCACTGAACGCCTCGGCGCCTGTTGCTCGCTTCTCCAGCACCGCGTGCGAAAGATGTCGACTCAGGAACAATTCGTACGCACTGCCTTTTCCTACGGCAATGTGCATCTGCGGTTGGTCCACGTCGGCACTCGTCTGTAATGCGGACGCTTGTCGTACCAGATACGCCCCCTCGATCAAGACATAGGCAGGCGTAAAGGCAATTTGCTCACCGCGTTTCGGATCGATGGCGAGAAATGCCACGTCCCATTCATCAGCGCTCAGCGCGTCTACCACCTTGCCGGCGGCGTCATAGACCTGCAAGGCCAGTTCGACCTCAAGGCACGCGGCAAGCTTCGTCGCCAGATCGACCGAAACACCCTGGACGCGTGTGCCATCGCCGCGTTGCGCCAACACCGCATTGCCCAGATTGATCGCAACGCGCAAGACGCCATTGGGCGCAAGCGTACGGCGTGCAATGAATGTACCCTGTAAGTCACCGGATACATCCCCCGAGGCGTCGCCCACGACATCGCTCATCAGGTCCGCTCCAAAAACGTAAAGGTCGGCCTCGGACCTTCGTTTTTTCCAGTAATCGGCGGCTTGGGCAGACGTGCGTCGCCCGGTTCAATCTTGAAATGATGATCGAGCGAAAACCAAGTCCCTTTCACATCGGAGGACGGCGCCGGTTCGGCATCACTCTGATGCATGACATATTGGCCCACCAGGGCACGTGTCACGCCAAACTGAACGTCGGTCTCGAGATTCGGATCATCGCTCGAATACACTTGTGAGAATTGCGTCTTGAATCCGGGCTTATGAATCATGAAGTGGATGTGCGCGGGTCGCATGTTGTGGCGGCCTTGCGCCTTCAGCAAATCGCCGACCGGACCCGATAAAGGAATGGGATATCCCGCCGGTTTGACGCTTCTGAACGCGATATGTCCGTCCTCGTCCGTGGTGAATTTGCCGCGGAGATTCATATCCGCCTGTTCCGGATCCTGATTCTCGTAGAACCCTTCTGCCGATGTGTGCCATACGTCCACCTCCGCACCCGCAACCGGTTTGCCTTGCAGATCGCGGACCCACGCGTTGACGAACATCGGGACGCCCACCGTGTTCGAACGGACAATGGACGCGCCATTGCGCTCACGCGGAGAATCCATCCGCCAGAAGGGGCCCATCAGATTCGCGGTGGTATCGGTCTGGCCGTGGTCACCGTTATTGAGAAGACAGATCAGCGAAGATAGCCCCAAGGAGCCCGCGATCAACACCACCTCGTTATGCGAGGCGGTCGTCAACTGCCCAAGTTTGGCGATGACGCTACACGCTTGATGGAACTCTACTTCGCTCAAGCGCGCTTCTCTTGCGAAATCGTGCAGGTGCCGTACCGCCGCCGACATAATTTCACGAAAGCGCGGATCGGACGCCCGGCTCAACTCGGCAAGTACTGCGCGCGTCACATCTTCCTGCTTCTCGATGATCATTCCTGTCTCCGAATGTTAGGCGTCTCGTTTTCAGCGCGATGCAGATGGCCTTCGTCACTGCGAAGGTCCGCTCCAATAGTGGTTTCCCCCCTATTTGGCGGCAACGCGTTGGCCGTCTCAGCGGCGTGGTTTGTTTTGTTTTTGCCATCATCCGCAAGTCAGGCATATCAGTCCAATACCAATTATTGAAAACTTGATACCATTTAGGTATTAGCAGCGCGCTATCACGACTTCGGGCGGGAGAACATATGGATCTGCGACAAATGCGGCATTTCATGGCCCTGGCGGAGGAGCTGCATTTTGGGCGCGCTGCAGAAAAGCTCCACATGGCACAACCCCCGCTGACGCGAAGCATCCATGCACTTGAAGATGAGCTTGGCACCCCCTTATTTCTACGCACCAACAAAGGCACAGAACTCACCGAGGCCGGTAAGGCGCTGCTTGAAGATGCGCCGAATATCCTGACGTTGACGAAACGCGCGCGCGAACATGTGCAACTGGCGGGCTTGGGCTTTGCAGGCCGCCTGGATGTGGGCATCTTCAGCTCGGGTGTGTTGAATGTGATTCCCCGTTTGCTTGCGGCTTTTCATACCGCTCGTCCCGACATCAAAATCGGTTTTCACAATATGTCGAAGACTGCGCAGATCGTTGCGCTCCGTGAGCGCCGCATCACGATCGGCTTCAACCGGCTGGTCCCCGATGAACCTGACATTGCCGTGGAGTCTGTGCAAAGTGAATCGTTTTTAGTGGCTTTGTATGAAGGTCATCCTCTGTGCAAGAAGAAGCGGATAGCGTTGCGCGATCTTGAAAATCAACCGATGATCGTCTACCCGAATGCGCCGGTTCACGGGCTTGCGCAGGAAGTGGCGGCCGCCTTTCGGGCGCATGGCGTGCGACTGGAGGTCGAGCAGGAAGTGGAGGACGTGGTGACATGCATCGCGCTGGTAGCAAGTAGGTTCGGCGTTGCGGTCACCACTGAATCTGCTGCCAATCTGCGCCTGCCCGGGGTGATTTATCGCCCGCTTGATTCCGAACATCTCCGCGATATCGAACTGAGCTGTTTATATCGACACGACAACAGGTCGCCGATTCTTATGGCATTTCTCGAATTGATCCGGGAAACGCGAAAACAGACTTTGCCTGCGCTCAGCTAGCTGAATAATGGGTATCAGGCATAAGCATGTGCCGTATGTAGGGATGGGCCTCTCGTAGACATGGATTCTGCGGGCTATCTCGTCATCACATCCCCGCGTAGTTCGGACCGCCGCCGCCCTCTGGCGTGACCCAGACGATGTTCTGCGTCGGATCCTTGATATCGCACGTCTTGCAATGCACACAGTTCTGCGCATTGATGACCAAGCAATCCGATCCCTTGTCATCTTTGTCGAATTCATAGACGCCGGCCGGACAGAAGCGACTCTCCGGTCCGGCGTAGCGGGCCAGGTTGACGACCACCGGTACCGTCTTGTCCTTCAATGTCAGGTGCGCTGGCTGGTTTTCCTGGTGATGGGTATTCGAAAGATAGACCGACGATAGTCGATCGAATGTCAGCACGCCATCGGGCTTGGGATAGGCGATCGGCTTGCAGGCACCTGCCGATTTCAGCGTTTCATGATCGGCGCCACGATGATGCAACGTCCATGGAATGCGTCCGCCCAGAACCTTCTGCTCGATACCGACCATCAAGCTGCCGAGATACAGCCCCTTACTCATCCACTGTTTGAAGTTGCGCGCGCGGTGCAGCTCTTGCCGCAGCCACGAGTGCTCGAAAGTCTGCACATAGTCGATCAATTCGTCTGCCTGTCGTCCCGCCATCACGGCGTCGAAGGCTGCATCTGCCGCCAACATGCCGCTCTTGATCGCCGCATGGCTGCCCTTGATACGCGATGCATTCAAAAAACCCGCCTCGCAGCCGATCAATGCGCCTCCCGGGAACACGAGCGTCGGCAACGACGTCAACCCGCCGGCAGCGATCGCGCGCGCGCCATAGGCGATGCGTTTGGCTCCCTCGAAAAAATGCCGGATCGCCGGGTGCGTCTTGTAGCGCTGGAACTCCTCGAAGGGCGACAAATAAGGATTGCTGTAGCCAAGGCCGACGACAAAGCCGACGACGATGCGATTGCCGTCCAGGTGATACAAAAAGGAGCCGCCGTAGGTATCGCTTTGGAGTGGCCATCCCGCCGTATGGATGACCAAGCCTTCCGAATGCCGCGACGGATCGATCTCCCAGACCTCTTTGATACCCAGACCGTACACTTGCGGATCGGATTGAGCGTCGAGTTTGTATTGCGCGATCAGCTGACGTCCCAAATGGCCCCGTGCGCCTTCGGCAAACAGCGTGTATTTGCCAATCAGCCCCATGCCTAACTGAAATTCCGCGGTGGGCTCGCCCGCCTTTCCGATACCAAGATTGCCGGTGGCCACACCGCGGACCGAACCATCGTCGCGATACAGCACTTCCGCAGCGGTGAAGCCTGGGAAGATCTCGACACCTAGCGCCTCAGCCTGTTCGCCAAGCCAGCGGGCGACGTTGCCCAAGCTGACGACATAGTTGCCGTGGTTCTTGAAATTGTCCGGCAGAATCCAATTTGGTACTTGGCGCGCCGCGGCTTGTGTCAGGAACAGGAAGCGGTCTTCTGTCACCGATACCGCCAGCGGTGCGCCCTTCTCCCGCCAGTCCGGGAACAATTCGGCGATGGCGCGGGGATCCATCACGGCCCCCGACAACACATGACCGCCGATATCGGCGGACTTCTCCAGTACGCAAACGCTGAGGTCCTTGCCGGTTTTCAGCGCGTTCTGCTTCAATCGAATGGCGGCGGATAGGCCGGCCGGACCGCCGCCGACCACCACCACGTCATATTCCGTTTCTTCCCGGGGGCCGTACTGCGCAAGCAAGGTTTGTGCATTCATGATGTTCGATACGCTTAAGAGAAGTGCCGTCATAGCCGGCTATTGCGCATCGCGACGGAAGCCGGCCACCCAGCAGTTCAGCCAAGCGTAGGTGCGAACCGCCAGCATCCCGCTAATATCAGAAACACTTATGCTGCAATAAAGCGGCCCCGTTGAGGCGGCGTATGTCTTCAGCGTCGCGCACAGTGCCGTCACCGCTACGTTGCAGCGATGTCAGCCATGGCAGATCGCTGATGCTATTGCTAAGTATTTGTCGCGCTTATATTCACGGTCTTCGCGTTCGCTCATAAGACACTGTCTGCAACGTATCCTTTGGAAGCAAGAACGTGAAAAATTACGATGTCGTGGTGATCGGCGCGGGCGTCATCGGCAGCTCCGTCGCATTTGAGCTGGCCCAGCTCGGCGCCAAGAACGTCCTGGTGCTGGATCGCGGCACGATTGGCGCCGGCACGACATCGCAGTCGTCAGGCATTCTGCGCACGCACTACTCTGTAAAAGAAAACGTTGAACTGGCGCAGAAGTCGTGGGCGGTCTTCAACGACTTTTCGCGCTACCTGGGGGATGACGAAGCCTCCTGCGGTCTGGTCAAGTGCGGCTATATGATCGTCGCGCCGGAAGGCGACAAGCTCGGTCCGCTGCGTGCGTCACTGGACCAGCAAAAAGCACAGGGCATTCCGCTCGAATTCCTGAGTCGGCAACAAGCCACTGAATTGCTGCCCATCGCGACATTCGACGATGCCGCGTTGATCGGTTACGAGCCTGAAGCGGGTTTCGCCGATGCTTACCTGGTGGCTAGCAGCTTCGCTCGCGCAGCACGTCGCGGCGGCGTCACGATTCGTGAGAACGTCACCGTCAACAAGGTCCTGATTGAAAATGGTCGCGTAACCGGCGTCTCGACCAGCGATGGCGATTTCGGCACGTCGATGGTCATCAGCACGCAGAACATCTGGACGCCCGAGCTGGCGGGCTGGACCGGCCGTTCGCTACCGGTCATGCCGGAACGCCATGCCGTGCTCGCGCTTGAGTGTGAGCCGGCGAAGTACACGTTCAGCATGCCAGTGTTCAAGGATCTGGCGTCCCCCGGGATGCTCTACTGCCGCAGCTATGGCGGTAATCAGATGCTTGTCAGCGAAGGGATCGTCGGCGAGAAGCTCCATGCCGCCGATGTCGAGCAAGGCGATATTCCGATGGATTACATCGTCGAAGTCGGCGCACAGGTTGCCGAGCGCTTCCCGAAATACGAAGAAGCGGGGATCGCGTCGTCGTGGACGGGCGTCTATGACGTCACGCCGGACTGGAACCCGGTACTGGGTCGCCTGCCCGGTATCGAGGGACTGGTCGTCGGCTACGGTTTCTCCGGTCACGGTTTCAAGCTGTCGCCGACGGTGGGTCGCGTGCTGGCGCAGGAGGCACTCGGCCTCGCGACCGACGTGTCGCTCAAGCCGTACTCGATCGAGCGCTTCGATACCGGCGCGCTGCTGGTGGGCAAGTACGGCCTGGGCGCGGTGTCCTGAGTCATTCGCCATGTCCGGGCTCGTAAGACATCGTTTTGTCGACATCGTGGCCGAGCCCTGGAGGAACGGGGGCGGCGTGACACGCGTCGTCGCGGCGCACGGCGATGCCTGGCGCGTCAGCATTGCCGATATCGATCAGGATGGCGACTACTCCCGCTTTTCCGGGACGACGCGCCAATCGGCGCTGCTGCGCGGCACGGGGCTGACGTTGGCAAACGATCACCGTACGTTGACGCTCGTCGACGACGCCGTCATCACTTACGACGGTGGCGCGTCGTGGCACGTAACCTTGCATGCGGGTGCGGTGCAGGCCTTCAACGTGTTCGCCTCGACTGCGTCGTTCGCGTCGTCGCTGACCTGGTTCGACAGCGCACAGCAGGTGGACATCGGCTCCAGCGTCGTGGTGTTCGCCGTTCATCAGGGCTGCGACGTTCGGCTGGGCGACGCGACGGTGTCGCTTGCCCCGCTTGACTACACCATCGTCCACTGCGATGCCGCGATCCTTCACGTGACACCGTGCGGCATATCGACAGTCGCTGTGGATACAGACCGTCCGACAGGCCTGCTCGCGACACTGCGTTCGCATTAGCAGTCAGGCCCCTGCCCCGCACCGACTCTACTTTTACCTTCAAGGAACGATGCCATGAAGATCATTGCTGCCGTAAAACGCGTGGTGGACTACAACGTCAAGGTCCGCGTACTGTCCGATCAATCGGGCGTCGAAACGGCCAACGTCAAGATGTCGATGAACCCGTTCGACGAGATCGCGGTGGAGGCCGGCGTGCGCCTGCGCGAAGCCGGCGTTGCCACGGAAGTCATCGCCGTCACCTGCGGTACGGCCCAAAGCCAGGACACGTTGCGCACAGCACTGGCGATTGGTGCCGACCGCGGCGTGCTGGTCGATACCGATGCTGCATTACAGCCACTCGCAGTGGCGAAGTTGCTCAAGGCCGTGGTCGAGCGCGAGCAGCCCGAGCTCGTGATTCTGGGTAAGCAGGCGATCGACGACGATGCGGGGCAAACCGGTCAGATGTTGGCCGCCTTGCTCGACTGGCCACAGGCGACGTTCGCCAGCGCCATTGAAGTCGCGGACGGCGTGGCGACGATTACGCGTGAAGTCGACGGCGGCCAAGAAATTGTTTCGGCACCGCTGCCGCTGATCGTGACGACCGATCTGCGCCTGAACGAGCCGCGTTACGTCACGCTGCCGAACATCATGAAAGCGAAGAAGAAGCCGATCGACACGCTCACACCGGCCGCGCTGAAAGTCGATCCCGCCCCGCGTCTGCAAACGCTTCGTGTGACAGAGCCGGCTCCCCGCGCAGCGGGCGTGACGGTGCCGGACGTGGCCACATTGTTGAGTAAATTGAAGTCTGAAGCCAAGGTGATCTAAATGCGGACCCTCGTTATCGCTGAGCATGATAATGCTAACCTGCGCGCGGCAACCCTTCACACGATCCAGGCCGCACGCGCCATCGGCAACCCCGTGGATGTACTGGTCATCGGATGTAACGCAAGCGCTGTCGTGGCGACGGCGCGCGGCGTCGATGGTGTGGACACCGTCCTGATCGCCGATGCCCCGCAGTTTCTCGATGGTCTAGCGGA
>CAWUJR010000043.1:0-15358 GCA_963922375.1 uncultured Robbsia sp. | reverse complement strand
CGGGCAAGCGGCTGTACTGGCACGCGAGATGCCGGCCGCGACGCTGATGCAGACGCTGGTGCGCGAATGGCGCGACGCGCAGGCGTCGGACGGTGTCGAAGCGAGCGATGTGCAGCGGCGGTAAGCATACGCTCTGCTCAGATGGACGAGCGGTCAAGAGCATAACGTACTTTGAGAAGTTGATATTTTCGGAGCGCATATATGGTCAGAGTGATTCGGTGGGCGGCAGAATCCGGCACGGGCTTGGAGCACTTGAGCTTACGGCATGAAGCGAATCGCATCATCGCAGAAGGCGTCGTGATAGGTGATCGCTTTGGCGTCGAATACGGTGTGCTTTATCGCATTGAAACAACTGAAAGCTGGTCTCTTCGGAGCGTGTCTGTCACCTTACCATTTGGCAAAACGTTGTCCTTGTCGACCAATGGAATGGGGGAATGGCGCGACGAAGCAGGCAGCGTGGTCGAGCGGCTCCATCAATGCATCGACGTTGACATTTCTGCAACGCCATTTTCGAACAGCTTGCCGATCAATCGACTCTGTTTCGAGCCGGGCGAGCGCAAACTGTTACGCGTAGCATATCTAGCGGTACCCGATTTGACGATCGAAGCAGTAGAGCAAGCGTACACCTGCATCGAACCGGGGCGCGTCTATCGGTACGAGGGTATATTCCGAAAATTTGAAGCTAATCTTCGCGTCGACGAGATGGGCGTTGTCGAAGATTATCCTTCGTTGTTCCGACGCATCCGCTGATGCCCGTTCAGAAAAATCATCTATCTATCGAAGATCCGAGTATTGGGGAAGAAGGTCCTGGTCCACGAGTCGGATCTCGATACGATTGGCTATCGGGACGGCTCGCCAGCGTAATAGGGGCGGCTTTTCCATCGGTCTCGGCGAGCGCCGCGGCCTGTTCGGCCGTTAAGTCAAGCATAGGGATGCACTCGCGTCAGTCGATCATTTATTTGCGTTATCCAGTCGATGGTCGGTACAAAAAACGCAACGCGTTGCGACGAAGACAGCAGCGCTGCGATGCTGCGAACGATGCGCGCATCGTAGAAACGCAGCGTCGCGGCGCGGCTGTCGGGCATTCGCACATTCAGACGTGCACGCAATGCCTGAGCGAGGGAGGGCGCCGGGTGGGCGCTGATCGGCCAGGATAGGCCCGCGGGGCCGGATGCCAGCGTGTAGAGCGCCGTTTGCAGACCGGGAGACGCTTGTTCGAAATGGATCAGCCACGGGCCCGCGCCGGCAAGCGGCACAGCCTCGTCGTCGGGGGTGGCGCTGCGGTATTGTCCAGATGACTGGCAACGTGTAAGGCGATGAGCGTCGCACCACCCGCGGTGCGCGTTCCCTCAAAGTTGGCGCATTGCAGCGTTGGCCCCGTGTCCCGGCGTTCCTATTGCCTTGGATGTCAGCGGGTCGGCGCAGAGAACTGCCCGACCAGAAAATCGATTGCCGTTCGCAACAGCGCTGTTGGTCGTTGATCCCGCGCGTGCACGAGATACATTGGCGTTGACGCATGGCACCATTCTGGCAGCACGGGAAGCAAGCGACCCGCCGCCAGATCGTTTGCCAACAGCATGTCGGGCTGCATGCGATGCCGGTCCCGTGCCGTGCTGCCGCCCGTAATGCTCTGCCGTCGCTCGCGGTGAAACGACCTTCTACCGGCACGTGGCATATCTGCTGCCCGGGCCCCACCAGCGTCCAGAAAAACTCCTTTCTGCGCCAATAGGACAGACCTAGGCAAACGTGATTGCGGAGCTGCTCCGGCGCGTCAGGATGTCCATAGCGGTCCAGGTAGCGAGGCGCCGCGGCAAGGATGCGCCTGTACGGTTGCAGCGGATGCGCGACCAAATCACTGCTGTCGATGTCGCCGATATGAATGGCAAGGTGATAACCCTGGCGAATAAGGTCGGCTGGCGCATTATCCAGTGTCAGATCGACGCTCACTTCGGGGTAGATATCAAGATACTTCGCCAACACGGGCGTCAATCGTTCACTACCGAAGCTGACCGGTGCCACTATCCTCAAGCGACCGCGCGGGCTGCTGCGGAGTTCTGCGGCACTCGCTTCGGCTTGTTCGACCTCGAAGAGTGCACGCTTGCAGCGATCGTAATAGAGCGCGCCGATTTCCGTGAGCTGATGCTTGCGCGTCGTCCGGTGAAGCAGTTTGGCGCCTAGTCGTTGTTCGATTTCGCGAATGTGTTTCGCTGCCATTGTCGCGGTCACGTTGCTGAGCTCGGCAGCCGCCGCAAAGCTGCCGGCCTCGACGACCCGTACAAACATCTGCATACCCGCTAATCTATCGGTCATTCCATACCCCTGGGTTTGGAGTGACACAACCCGCAGGCTGTTTTTCCAAGCGTCATGCTTCTCGATAATGGTTGCTTACGCGTCATCGGTGCGCGGATCAAAGGAGCCATCATGCCCATCTTACATATCGAAATGCACCCGGGTAAAACGATCGCGCAGAAGCGCGAGCTTGTGCAAAGTATCACTCGCGCTGTTGTCGACACCTTGGCTTGTCCACCGAATCTGGTCGAGGTCATCATCACCGAGATCTCAAAGGATGCATGGTCGGTTGGCGGAACGTTGAAATCGGATACGTGACATACGAAAAGTGGCACCCGCGTCTATTGGGATAACGCGCTTGTTCAACGACGCCAGCGATCCACTATCTCAAAACGTGCCATTGAACGTCTCCCTTTCCTGCGTTGAGGATGTTGTCCGAACGCCGTAATCTCGACCCACGATGTCCGTGACAAAATCGACAGCGGTCTGGATCCGCGGCACGCGCCGTAGATAGCGGTGGATGCTGAGCCAGATATCGCGGCGGACGTGCACCAGACCTGGCAGGACCTCTTGCAAGCCGAAGCGTTCTGCACGGGAAAAGGCCGGCAACATCACAATGCCACCGCCTGCGGCGGCCGAGAACATTTGCGCCATCATGCTGCTCGACTGAAACGTGACATGGGCGTCGATCTTCAGGTCATCCAGCCAGCGGACCGCGTCCAGTTCGATCAAATCGGGTACATAACCGACGAAGTGATGTCGTACCAGGTCTTTCAGCGTTTCCGGCGTTCCCCGCTCAGCCAGATAGACCGAACTGGCGTAGAGCCGTAAATCGAATTCCCCGATCTTACGTGCGTCCAGATCCCGCCCTTGCGGCTCAAAAAATCCCAGAAAGATATCCGCTTCGCGTTGCGACACTCTGACATTGTGTGCCGATGTGGCCAATTCGATCGCGATGGCCGGGTAGCGTCGGTTAAACGCGACAAACTGCTCACTGAGGTACAGCGATGCAATGCCTTCCATGGTGGCAATGCGTACCGGCCCGACGGGGCCGGATTCGCCGTTCTCCAATGCATCACCCATCATCAGCACATTGGCTTCAATGGCTTCCACGTGAATCAGCATGTCTCGGCCTTGCGCATTCAAGCGAAAACCGTTGCGGTCGCGTTCGAATACCGGTGTGCCGAGCGAGAACTCCAAGGCCGACACGCGGCGTCCCGCGGTCGAGTGATCGATGCCCAGATGTCGGCCCGCTCGTGTCAGATTGCCATGCCGTGCGACGGCAAGAAAAATGCGCAGATCGTCCCAGCTGATGCGGTTCAGGTTCATCGACGGAAATCCGGTTAAGCCTTTGCTCCGACGTTCCCGCAAATCGCGTCACGTCGTCGTGCATTTTTGCACAGTATCAAGATTTAATTCCGCTGCCCTCGCGAAAACTGGATTTCTAAACTTCGCTTAGTCATGTAGGAAAACGATCGCGGACCCATAAGAGGAACGAACGGTGAATAAAAATGTGGATTGGCAGGCGGTGCTGGAGAGCGGGGCATTGCAGGCATTAATGCGCCGGCGGCGGAATACCGTCGTCGGACTGGGCGTATTGGCTGCTCTCGGGTATTTTGCGCTACCGGCGTTGATTGCATGGTGCCCCGCCTTTTTTACGGTCCGTATCGGCGTCGGTTTGAACATCGGCGTCTTGTTTACCGCGTTGCAATATCCGTTCGGCGGCTTGATCGTGTGGCTGTTTTTGCGACAGACAGCAGAAATCGATGCCGCTGCTCAACAACTGTGCTCAAGCGAGGCGTTGCATTGCCCGACGCTCCATGCGATGCCGATCGCGGTATCGGGTCACAACCCCCAAGAACGGTCGGCTCGCCATGTGCATTGATCGTCGTTTGTCCTCATTGCTTGCTGGCCGTTCTGTCGCTGCGCGGCTGGTCGGGGTCGTGACTGGCGCGATGTCCTCGCTCGCTCACGCATCCCCATCGGCGGCCAGCGCCGTGACTGCCGGGCATGCGAGCTTCACCTTTGCAATCTTCGGTTTAGTCATTGCGACGACGTTGTTGATCACATACGCAGCGTCGCGTCGCAAACGCACCGCAGGTGAATTTTATACGGCGGGCGGCGCCATTGGCCCTGCGAAGAACGGCTTAGCCATCGCCGGCGATTATCTGTCGGCCGCTGCTTTTCTAGGTGCATCGGGTTTGATTTCGCTTTACGGTTTCGACGGCATGATTTATCTCGTCGGTTTCTTCGCTGCGTTCATCCCGGTATTGCTGTTCATCGCGGAGCCCTGTCGAAACCTCGGCAGATTCACTTTGGGCGATGTACTGGCCATCCGTAACGGCTTTCGCCAGACGAAATCGGTGTCGGCGCTGTCGAGCGTCGTCGTGGCGCTTGCCTATATGATTCCGCAGGTCGTCGGCGGTGCGGTGATCGTTCGAGCGCTCGTCGGCATCGATTACACCGTTTCTGTTCTGGCGGTGGGTGCGTTGATGTTGATTTACGTCTTTGGCGGCGGGATGCGCGCCACGACATGGGTGCAGGTCATCAAAGCAATCTTGCTGATAGGCGCATCGTTCATTCTGGTGGTGATGGCATGGCTGCCGTTCGGCTTTCATGTGCCGGCCTTCATGCATGCCGTCGTATCGAATGCCGTCGTACAGGCCCATGTGGCATCGATGTCTGCCGGTGCCGGCTTGAAAGGCGACGCGCTTGGATGGCGGTTTCTCGAACCGGGCCTCTTTCTTAAAATTCCCCTCGAGCTGTTCTCGCTTGGTCTGGCATTGGTCATGGGTACGGCGGCGATGCCGCATATTCTGATGCGCTTCTTCACCGTCCAAGACGCACGTGCCGCGCGTCACTCGGTGATGTGGGCGATGTTGGGTATCGGCTGCTGTCACTTATTCATCATCGTTATCGGTTTTGCGGCCGCCTATTACGTTGGCGCACCGCTGATCGCTTCGCTGGATAAAGGCGGCAATCTGGCCGCGCCGCTGTTGGCGCAGGCGTTAGCGGGCGGCAGGGGAAGCGTATCCGGCGATCTGATGTTGGCGTTCATCGCCGCTGTCGCGTTTGCGACAATCGTTGCAGTCGTGGCGGGATTGACCCTGGCGGCGGCATCGGCATTGGCGCACGATGTCTATGTTGGTGCGATCAAAGGCGGTCAGGCGAGCGAACAGCAGCAAGTGCGCGCCGGTCGACTGGCGACGCTGGTTGTGGGGGCGGTGGCCATCATCATCAGCGTCCTTGCGCAAGGGCAGAACGTGGCACAACTGGTCGGCCTTGCCTACGCGGTGGCGGCGTCCGCCAATCTTCCTGCACTTGTATTGACGCTTTACTGGCGCCGGTGCACGACCCAGGGGGTTCTGACGGGGATCATCGGCGGCACTTTGTGCGCGATCTTTCTGGTCGTGGTGTCGCCGAACATGACTTACCCGGCGATGGTACGCGATGCGGCTGCCGCGCATGTCATATCGCTCGACCGACAATTATCGACTCTCCGCAATCGCACGCAGCGCGCTGCGATCCAGATCGAGCGCGATAGCGCGGCTTCCGTCATCGCGAGCATTCCTGAAGATGCCCGCAGCATAGTCGGCCTGCGCAAACCGCTGATTTCGTTGCGCAATCCCGGCATCATCTCGATCCCGATCGGTTTTTTGCTGGTCATTCTGGTGTCGTTACTGACGCGAGACCGGACAGCCGAATCGCGCTGGGCAGAAATGGTGGTGCGTCGCGAAACCGGCTATGGCGTTGCTTCGGCAGCGGATCACTAAATCGAAACGGACCTATTCCACATGAGCTATCTACCAACCGTTAAAGTCGCTGCCGTTCATGCAGCACCTGTGTTTCTGGACCGCACTGCCACGGTGGCTAAAGCGCTTGCGCTGATTCGGGAGGCGCATTTGCACAGCGCGGAATTGATCGCGTTTCCCGAGTCGTTCATTCCCGCATTCCCGGTATGGGCCGCATTGTGGGCGCCGATCGATAATCACGATCTCTTCGAGCGATTTGCGGCCGAGAGTATTTATATCGATGGGCCGGAATTGGCCGCGATCTGCGCGGAAGCGGCGCGCTGCGAAGTCTTCGTCTCGATGGGATTCAGCGAACGGTCGCGTGTGAGCGTCGGTTGTCTTTGGAACAGTAATGTGTTGATTGACGATCGTGGACAGATTGTCAATCACCATCGGAAGTTGGTGCCCACATTCTTCGAGAAAATGGTCTGGGCATCCGGCGATGGCGCAGGTCTGCAGGTGGCGGACACGCGCATCGGAAAGATCGGTGGCTTGATCTGCGGCGAAAACACCAATCCGCTGGCACGCTATTCGTTGATCGCCCAGGGCGAGCAAATACACATTTCGAGTTGGCCTGCACTGTGGCCGACGCGTCGTCCGGAGACCGGGCGGAACTTCGACAACATTGCCGCGAACCGGATTCGCGCAGGCGCGCATTCGTTCGAGGCGAAAGCCTATGGCATTCTGTGTGCGGGTTATATGGATAGTGCAATGCGCGCGTTTTTTATCGACCGCGATCCGACCGTAGCGGCCGTGCTGGACGGTTCGTCGCGCGCAGCCAGCATGTTCGTGGATCCGACCGGTGCGCCTGTGGGCGATGTGCTGAGCGATGTAGAAGGCATTGCCTACGCGCATTTCGATTTGAATCGCTGCGTCGAACCGAAGCAGTTCCACGACGTGGTGGGCTACTACAACCGCTTCGACGTGTTTTCGCTTTCCGTCTCGCGCGAGCGGCATGTACCCATTTCCTGGACGGGCGGAACATCCCTATCGGCAGATTCGTTTGGACTTTCGCCTCAGCCTTCTGCCGTGTCTGCCGCCGAGTGAGGTCTCTGCGCATCGATCTGCGCCCGCAATGCTTCGATAAAGGCTCTGACTTTCCGGGATGGATGGTCTGTCGGCGGAAACACGGCCTGAATGGCTGCCGGAGGGCCGGACCATTGCGGCAGAAGACGGACCAGCCTGCCCGCCGCCAGATCGTCGGCGATCGCGAAGCTGGTCAGCAACGCGAAGCCACCGGCGCTTAGAACCGCCGCTCTCGCTGCATTGGCTGTGTTGCAACGCACGGTCGACGCAGTGCATCGCACGCTGCGGATGCTTTGTGCCCTTCTCGACTGCTTGACGCCTCCGCTATGCGAAACGGCCTGTAAGGCGGCCCTTGCCGCGGGTGTTGCGCGAGCCGCACCCGCCGTATTGGCAGCCCCCGCAGTACCTGCGTCGATCACGCCCGAGTCGTTCGTTTGCGTCGGCTCCCGCATCAAGTCGAGCGTGTTCGGATGCGGCATATTGGACAACGCGACATGTGGCAACGTCGCGAGCGCGCGCAACGATGTCGGCGTACCGTGTTTTGCTACAAAAGCAGGGCTTGCAACAAGCCATCGCATAAAGCGTCCAACACCCACCGAGCGATAATTCGAGTCCGGTAGATTACCCAGGCGAACCGCGACGTCGATGCCCTCGGCAATGAGATCGACGTAGTGATCGGCACATGTCAAGTCGACGTCGAGCTCCGGGAACGATTCACGAAGGCGCACCAGAGCCGGCGCAACGACCAATGCGCCGTAGTCCACGGGCGCGCTCACACGCAATGTGCCTTGCATCGGGGACATCCCGCTGGACGCTGCCGAGAGGGCCGCTTCCGTCATGTGCAGGATGTGGCAACTCGCATCATAGAAAGCCCTTCCCGTATCGGTGACCGACAATCGCCGCGTCGTCCGCACGATCAAGCTCGCGCCGAGCTCCTTTTCCAATCGTTGAATGTGCGCGCTTACCATCGTTTTCGCGATTCCCAGTCGCTCTGCAGCAGCGGTCAGCGAGCCGGTTTCGACCACTGCCACGAACACGACGAGGCGATTCAAATTAACGTCGCGTACGCTGGTCATATCGATTGTCCACTTTGGATGGTTATTGTTTCCACGCCTTTGCAACTACTCCCGTGTCGCGCATTCCATTAATCTTTACCTCAATACGTCAGGCCACTCCCCGGACGCTTTTTCGAGACCGCTATGCACACTACGCTTCCGTCACAACCTATTCGCCTCTACACCACAACGCTCTCGGGTCATGGCCACCGTGTCAAGCTCTTCTTGTCCATTCTTGGTCTGCCGTACGAGGTCATCGAGATCGATATGAAGGCGGGCGACAACCGTACGCCGGCGCATCTGCGGATCAACCCATTCGGTCAGGTGCCCGCTATCGCTGACGGGGAAACGGTGATCTTCGACTCCAATGCGATTCTAGTGTATCTCGCGAAGCAATATGGCGACGCTTCGTGGCTGCCCGACGATCCGGAACGCGCTGCTACGGTTCAACGCTGGTTTTCGCTCGCTGCCGGCCAAATCGCTTATGGACCGTGTGCCGCGCGCCTAGTCAACGTGTTCGGCGCCGACCTGGATCTCCACCGTGCGCAAGGTATTGCGGTCAAGCTGTTCGGGCTGCTGGACGCGGAGCTGTCGCAAAAACCCTATGCGGCAGGCGATCACGTCACGCTGGCGGACATCGCCGCGCATACCTATATCGCACTTGCGCCGGAGGGCGGCATTTCGCTGGCGCCCTATCCGCATCTTCGCGCGTGGTTGGCAAGGATCGAACGTCTACCCGGTTATGTGGCGCTGCCGGCGACAAAAGCCGGCTTACTTGCCGAATAAGTCTCATGTCCAGGCACCCGATTGAGGTCATGCCATGAAGAACGTCTCTGCTACGCTTGCGCCTTCGAGCATCGAATCGCCTTCTTCCCTCGCGACGCGTCTTTTTCATGACGGAGAAAGGGAGGCGCAGGAACGCGTGGGGGTGGTGGCCGAGGCGAACGCGGGCGCAAGCCGTGGCATCCGGGAGTACATGCCCGAACAGCACCGGACATTCTTCTCATCGTTGCCCTTCATGATCCTGGCAGGTGTGGATGCAGGCGGGCAGCCTTGGTCGACCATCCGTGCTGGTCGACCTGGCTTCGTGTCTTCGTCCGACAATCATACGCTTCACATACAGGGTGGCGCTTTGCCCGGCGACCCGCTTGCAGGTCATTGGACAGAGGGTACGCCGATCGGCGGTCTGGGAATCCAGCCGCACACACGCAGACGGAACAGGGTCAACGGTATCGTGACACACGCCGACAGCCAAGGGCTGACCATTCGTGTGCAGCAAAGCTTCGGAAATTGCCCGAAGTACATCACGCGGCGTGAGGCGTTATTTACGGACGCATCGCCGATGGTGAGGGACGTCACGGAAACAGACAGCCTTTCTGACCAAGATCGACGCTTGATATCGACGGCCGATACGTTCTTTGTCGCCAGCGCCAATTTGCTAACCGCAGAGGGCATGTCGCGTGGCGTGGATGTGTCGCACCGTGGCGGGCCGCCCGGCTTCGTTCGCGTGGAAAGCGATGGATCGCTGACGATGGCTGATTACGCGGGGAACAACTACTTCAACACGATCGGGAATTTGCTGCGGAATCCGCGTGCTGGGCTTTTGTTCATCGATTTCGAGAACGGCGATGTGTTACATCTGGCCACGCGCGCTGATATAACCTGGGACGCGGTGCCGTTGGCAGCGCAAGTTGCAACGGTGCCGTCCGGGCATCCGTGCGCCAAGCGCTTAGTACGGTTTCGGATCGACATCGTCAGGCGCGTTTCCGGTGCGCTGCCATTGCAGTGGATTTCGAAGACGAGCGAGACGGTGCCCGCTGCCGATAGGGTCAAAGTGCCGCCGCGTGACGACGTGGCGCGACGTTGGCGGGACATGCAGATTATCGAGGTCAACGACGAGTCGTCGTCGGTTCGTTCGTTTCTTTTGCAGCCGTGCGATGGCCAACCACTTCAACCTTTCGAAGCTGGGCAGTTTCTACCCGTTCGTGCCGTTTTGATCGATGCGCGGGGTCGTGCGCCCACTCCTGTGCCGACGCATGAGCGGGCGCATGAGTCGGATGACGCCTCGGCGCAAGGGTTGAATCATGAGCCGATGCCTGACTCGACGAGTGCAACGACGCAAGTCGTGCGAAATTACACGCTTTCCTCGGCCAAAGATGCGACGTTACCTCGCGCCTATCGGATCAGCGTGAAGCGAGGCGGCGCGTTTTCGAATTGGCTGCACGATACTGCGGCCGTCGGTACGCGTCTGGAGGCGTTACCGCCGCGCGGCGACTTTACGCTTGATACCAGCAGTTCGCGGCCGATCGTGCTGATGGCGGCCGGAATCGGCATCACGCCGATGCTCGCCCTCCTCGAGGGTGTACGGCGAACCGACGCCGACCGAACGGTTCACCTGTTTTATGGGACACGTGATTTCGAAGATAGCGCTTTTTCGACGGTGCTTCAAAAGATGGCCGACGCGGACGAGAAGCTGTCCTTGTATTTTTTTGAGAGTGCGTTGGAACGCGACATGCCCGGCGTACGACGCTTCGCGGGGCGGCTTGATAGCGATGCATTGCGCCGCTTTCTGCCATTCGATGGCTACGACTTTTATCTGTGCGGGCCGCAGCCGTTCATGCAGGCGCTACATGCAGGATTGCGCGCACTGGACGTCCCCGACGCCCGAATTTTCTCAGAAGCCTTCGGCCCGTCACGTTTGCCGAGCGCGGCGGCAATGGCTGCACCGCTTCGGACGGCGATGAACGACGACAAGCAAGGCGCAGCCGAAGACGTCCCGGTGACGTTCCATCGCGCTGGCCGCACCGCGTCGTGGTTCCCGAGCGATCATAGCCTATTGGGCACCGTCGAGCGGTGCGGTCTATATGTCGCGTCGAGTTGCCAAGCGGGCGTGTGCGGCACGTGCGCGACACGCGTGCTGGGCGGGGCGGTCGAATATGACACGCCGCCAGATGCTGAAATCGATGTGGGACACGCACTTCTGTGCGTGGCACGACCGTCAGCGCAAGGCGTCACGCTCGATCTGTGAACCAGTCTCCGACCATACGGCTATGTCACCCATGGCGGTGATTGAAGTGCGGTTTGCCGGCGCGCGTCGAAAGACGACGCTACCGACCAAGAGCATGCAGCCGGCGCTGGTGCCCAAGACGACGAACACATCGCTCACGGTCAAATAGTTGATCAGCAGCGCACCACCGAACGGTGCGACGAACCGCGCCAGCATGCTGCATGATTGCATGGTGGTGCAGGCCTGCGCGACGGTTTCGGAGCATTGTCGGCTGATATAAATGCGACAACCGATCTGGAAACGCGCGCTGAGCAGTCCGGTTCCGAAGAATGCACCGGTGAGCAGACATTGCGAGGGGTAAAGCGGTAGACGGAATATGCCGCCAATCGCGATGAACAAGACCGCGGTCGCCATCGCCGTTCGTACGAGCGAACCGACGCCTGTCGCCTTCTTTTGGTTGCGCATCGGCAACGCGCTTCCCAGTATGCCGCCAAGCGCAGAGGCAGAGACCAACAGGCCAAGCAACGATTCGCGAAAACCGTTCATCTTCAACATCAGCGGGAACTGGTTGTTGATCGCTGACGACATCGAAAATAAGATGACTGCGCAATACAGCAAAGGGAAGAGGGGACCCCATGGCTTCATTCGTGTTGCGCGACGCGTTTCCTCTGCCGCGTGGTGATTGAACTGCACCCGCCACGGTGCGGAGAAGAGCAGCAAGAGGATAGCGCTGGCGATCAGTGAGAGCGACAACAGCATGGTGCGCGCGTCGCCCGCCCACGCGGCCAATACCGCACCCGCAGCGGGTGCGCTGATCTTGGCGACGTTTTGCGTGAACGCAAGCGCTCGATACGCTGGTGTTTGTTGCTGTTCGTCGAGCAGCGCGGTGACATAGCGCATTTGCCAGGGATCGACGAAGCTGAGTGCAGCGGATTTGAGCGCAACCACCGCGAGAAAGACGACGAAGTTTTGAACTTCTATCAGTGCCCCAGTGGTAACGAGTGTGACCGCAAGAGCCAAGACGATGACGGCCGATCCCACTTGGCGTGCGCACGTGCGACTGACCGCCTTCGTCAGCATCACCGATGGCAGCAGCAACGCTGCACTGAGCATGATGAGCTGGTAGGGCGTCGCACCGAAACGCCAAACGGCAAGATTGAGAATCGTAAGAAAGTTGATCCACCCGCCGAAGCTGGCGAGAAAGCTGCCAACCATAAGGAGTCCGAATCGATTATTTTTCGACATGTTGGGTCTTGGTAGCGTTGAAGCCCGTGGACTTATCGCGAACGGGCGAGAGGGTGCCTTCGAACGATTTCGAAAAGCGCTTGGTGAAACGCGGAAAGGCAAGCCGAAGCGCTGATCAAGCGCGTCGGCGAATCAACGAGGAACGCTAGAACAGAGGTCGCTGCTGCTCGGAAAGCATCGACTTAACATTGAGTTCGTCGAACCGCAAGCGGGCCTTTGCGAGATCGTGCAGTAACTGTCTTTGCAACCATGTCTCGGCAGTCAAACCGAACGCCTTTTCCAGGCGCAACGCCATTTCCGGCGAGATGCCGGTCTTGCCGCCCAATAGGTTGGTCAACGACTGACGGCTGACGCCCAACGCGGTCGCACCGTCGGTGACGCTAAGATCGAATCGTTCGAGACAGTTCTGTCGGATCAGCTCGCCGGGATGAATGTAGTCGGTATCTGCCATGAGTCGAACGATATAGCGAACCTGATCCACTTGTCAACTGACAAGCGCCTGTTGTCTTATTGGCTGTCGGAGTCGTTTGAGGGCGGGGCCGGAACGCAGGGGCGACATGCGACGATACGCATGCGCCTCAGTGTGAAAGCTAGATAAAGGACTTCGCATGGCTCAATACGTAGTCGCAGGCTTTCTGTCTCAGATTGCTCTTGATGTTATCCATGTTCAGCGATGTGCCGTTATTTCCCTGCAGCAACCCGGCCGCGCCTTCGCGATAACCATTATCCTGCTGTGCGGTCGCGCTGCTCAGGCCGACCTTGCTCAGCAGCTTGTTCTTCACGCTCTGCGCATTCGAAGCGTTCAGGTAGTTGTTTTTGGCACAGTATGCCAGCACGCCCGCTGCATTGGTCCCCGTGCTACTGCTCATTGCCGGCATGCCCAGGCTACCAAGCGCGCCGCTCAGGGCGCTCGCGGTGCCATCGGTACCGTTCGTTGCAGCCGGTTGACCTCCCCCCATTTGTTGCTGCGCCTGCCCTTTCAAGTTGTCGAGAAAGTTGGCCGCATGCGCGTTCGGCGACGCGGATAAGGCGAGCGTAACGGTAGCACATAACGAACTGACGGCAATTGCACCAAAGTGGACGATTTTTTTCATTGATTCATTTTTTCCGGTGAGGGACATGACCCACGCCATGCGCCTTTTTTAGACAGCTTATACTGATCCGCCAGTATCTGGATCGGTGCGGCCCCTGAGGCGGCCAGCCACCCTACCATCCCGATCATTGATCGAGGTCGTCCCACGACACGAAAATGACATCAGCAGCCGATAGCCTGAAGGCCGCAGGAAAGGTTTCGTAATCAGATGAAGCGCAAGCCCGGTTTCGGCCGGTATGCAGGACGCACGTCATCGAGCCGGCGTTCCGCGATGTCTTCTGCCATCCACCTTTACCCACAAAATGTCCTCATGAAACATTTGACGCGCCGCGACTTTCTTCGAATGACGATGCAGACCGGTGGGGCGATCGGCTCGCTGGGAGCGATACCCGCTGGCTTGAGAAACGCCCTTGCCCTGCCGGCGAACAATCGGACCGGTACGCTGCAGGACGTCGAGCATATTGTCGTTCTGATGCAAGAGAACCGATCGTTCGATCACTATTTCGGTACCCTGCGCGGCGTGCGGGGTTTTGGGGATACCCGGCCGGTCAATCTGCGCAACGGCAAACCGGTCTGGTACCAACCGCTGGCAGCAGATCTCGGTTATGTACTGCCGTTTCATCCGACCGCTCCCGATATGGGCCTGCAATTTCTCCAGGACTTGCCGCACGATTGGACCACGACGCATACGGCATGGAACGGCGGGCGCTACGACCAATGGGTTCCAGCGAAGGGTACGACGACGATGGCCTATATGACACGGGATGACATTCCGTACCATTATGCACTCGCGGATGCTTTTACGATTTGCGACGCCTATCATTGCTCGACGATGACGCAGACCGACCCGAACCGCTACTACATGTGGACCGGTTTTGTCGGGAACGATGGCACCGGCGGTGGCCCGGTGATCGATAACAGCGAATTAGGGTACAGCTGGGGCACGTACCCGGAAGTGCTCGAGGCGGCAGGCGTGTCGTGGAAAATCTATCAGGATATCGGCACAGGTCTGAACAGCAGCGGCAGCTGGGGCTGGACGTCGACGAACGCTTATATTGGGAACTACGGCGACAATTCGTTGCTGTACTTCGATCAATATCGTAACGCGGCCGCGGGCTCGCCCCTGTATCAGAAAGCACGAACCGGGACGAATGTGGCGGCGGGAGACGGATATTTCGATATTCTCAAGCGCGATGTCGCCGCTGGTACGCTGCCGCAGGTCTCGTGGATCGTCGCGCCGGAAGCTTTTTCGGAGCATCCTAACTGGCCATCGAATTACGGCGCGTGGTATGTGGATCAGGTGCTTCAGGTGTTGACCAGCAATCCCGATTTGTGGAGCAAGACGGTGCTGCTGGTCAACTACGACGAGAACGACGGCTTCTTCGATCATATCGTGGCCCCCACGCCGCCTGCCGACAGCACTCACGGTGCATCGAACGTCGACCTTACCAATGAGTTGTTTGCAGGCAATGCTAGCTTCCCGGCCGGTCCGTACGGCCTCGGTCCGCGTGTGCCGATGCTGGTCGTCTCGCCTTGGTCGAAGGGCGGTTATGTGTGCTCGGAGGTCTTCGATCACACATCGGTGATCCGCTTTATCGAGGCACGCTTTGGACAGAACGGCAACCTCAGTTCACCCAATATATCGCCGTGGCGTCGTGCGGTGTGTGGCGATCTGACATCGGCGTTCGATTTCCGCACTCCGAACGAAAGGCCGGTCTCGCTACCCAGCACCACCTCGTACGCACCGCCCGACAGAGTGCGCCATCCGGATTATGTGCCGGTGCCGCCGGTCGACCAAGCATTGCCGAAGCAGGAGGCCGGGACGCGCCGTGCGCGGGCGCTCCCGTACGAC
>CAWUJR010000042.1:0-15388 GCA_963922375.1 uncultured Robbsia sp. | reverse complement strand
CCCACGACCCCGATGTACCAAGCCGTCACGATCTGACGAGGAAGCGCGGCGAACGCGGCTTTCTGTGTATCCAGCATCGCCTGCAACTTCAGCGGATCTGGTTTTTGAGATGAAATAAAGGCGTTCAGCGCCTGCAACTTCGCACCGAATTGCGGATCGCTGGACACCAGCGCCTGCATCAACGCACCGGCGCGTGTCGGATCGAGATCGGTTCTTCCGGTCAGAAACGACGAGACGCTCAGAAAGTGGCCCTGATCGGCGGAGGCATTGTTTTCCGCTGCAAAACCGCTCGGCATCCACAGCGATGCGTAACCCAGCGCAAGGCCGCCGACCAACGTACGGCGTACGCGATTTGGCGGTCGGTAATTCACCTCAGAAGTCGACGCCGAGGCCGGCGGCACATCGGCCATGGCGACGGCGCTCGAGGGGACGGTCGTATTATTTGATTTAGTCATGAAAATTGTCTGACGCTTAGGACATCGTTCTGACCGCGCAGCCACGCCAACGCACGCCAGGCGTCGTTCGGCGCAACCGGAAACAGGCGGAGGGTCGTCGCGGATCGGTTGGAATGCGCATGTCAATGCCGTACGGCGAGGCACCATGGCAGAAACCGCATATGAAGTGGAACCTGGTGCGCGTCGAGGAAGAGCCCGAGGCGCCATCAAGGTAAGACCCAAATTGAAACGTTGATCTCGCTTCGACGCGCTGCGAAGCAAGACACTGTTGCGGCTTGTGACAAGGTGTCACGCGATAAAGCGTCGCAATTATCCGCATCCGTAACGTGGCGGTCTAATGCAAAAATCGTCGCTGCTTATCAACAAAATGAATGAGCTTGCTCAGGCACGGACAGCGCCTCTTGTCGACTCGTGTTGCAATTCGGCATCGGTCTCAATGCTAACTATCTAGTACGTTCGTATGCAATCTGAAAAAAGGCTTACAATCGCCGCGCAATGCGGTGGAGTACGCGAAAAGTAGTGACCCCGCGTCGTCCGGGAAATCCGGGCCGGACATGCAGAACGCGAGCGACCGGCAAGCAGAAAGCGCAAGCACGTCGTCCGTTAGACGCGTGCCGCGGCTGTTGTTGTCGAATACGAACCGTGCGGCGTATGACCCCGAGCATCAAACATCTGAAAGCCTTTCTGGACGTGGCGGAAAGCGGCAGTTTCATTTCGGGCGCATTGCGCTCGAATATGTCGCAACCCTCGCTCAGCAGGACGATTCGCCTGCTCGAAGAGGAGGTCGGCGCGCGGTTGTTCGATCGCGACACGCGCGGTTCGGTACTAACGCCTGCGGGCCGGGAATTGGTCGGCGTGGCGACGCGACTGGTACGACAGACCCACGCCGAATTCGCCCGGTTCAACCGGTTTTTGAGCGGTGACCGGGGGCACATCACCATTGCGTCGTTGCCGTCGCTTTCGACGTTGCTGCTGCCCGATGCGATCGATGCGTTCTCCGAGGCCTTCCCGGATGTGGAATTCAGCATCCGTGAGGCGCCGGCGCAGGATGTCGAGACACACGTGTTGAGCGGTTCGGCTGATATCGGGCTATCGGTCAAGCCGACGGACGACGAGTTGTTTGAGTGGCTGCCATTGCTCACCGATCAATTCGGCATTGTCATGCGCGATGATGATCCGCTGCAATATAACGCGGTCTGTTCATGGCGGGTGCTGCAGGAAAGACACTTCGTCTCGCATGTGACCAGCACCAATGCCTGTCGCTATCTAACCTCCGCATTGGTTGCGGCCGGGGTGAACGTGGCGCCGTCGATCATGTGTAGCGAGATTGCATCGGCGGCGCGCTTTGTCAGTAGAGGAATGGGCGTCGCGCTCTTGCCGCGTCTGTGTTCGCCGTTGCTCGGGCAGGAGGGGTTGATCTGGCGTCCGTTGGGGGATCCGGTGGCGACGCGTCGCCTGGGTGCATTGATGCGGCCCAACGATACGGCGTCGGAAGCGGTCAGTGCGTTGATGAGAAGCCTGCAGCAGGTTGCCCTCGCGTTGACGGAAGCGCGCGTGCCGGAGATGGCGGTCTGATCGCGATTCGTCTTGGCCGCCGATCGCCCCCTACCGGGCCGAGACCGGTGCTGCGTTAGCGCGGTGTGCGCACGGCCGGGAGTTTCGTCACGCAGAATGCATTGGTCTCGTACGGTACGGTGATTTCCCGGCGACCGGCCAGCACCGGATGACCGTCGATCAGCGCCCGTACGTCCGCCTCGACGATCGCTTGCTGTGCCGCTGGCATCGCGGCGATGAAGCTGGTCGAGCGCACGCGGTTGACAATGACGTCTTCCGGGCTTCCGGTATGACCATGCCCGAAATGCTGTTCGCGAAGCGGCCCAAATCCCGGATGCGGAAAGGCGCTGCGCCAGGCGCCGGTATAGTAACGCGGCGTGTCCTCCTCGTAGCGATTCACGATACGGTCCAGTTTCGCGACCCAATCCACATTCCCGTCTCGACGGTTCCAGATCATGCCCAACTTGCCGCCCGGCTTCAGCACGCGGTGAATTTCCGTCAGTGCGTCAGCGTTGGCGAACCAGTGAAAGGCCTGCGCACAGATCACCGCGTCGACGCTGGCGTCGCTCAATGGGATTGCGCCTGCGCTTCCGGCCAACGCCCGCACTTGCGGCAACGTGCGTTTCAGGATCTGCAGCATCGGCGCAACAGGTTCGACTGCCACCACATCGGCACCGGTGGCGAGCAGTCGGGGGGTGAATTTGCCGGTCCCCGCGCCCAGATCCAATGCGGCTGTGCCCGGACCCAGACCCAGCGTGTCGGACAGCCACGCACCGATGGAGGGCGGGTAGTCCGGGCGTCCGCGCAAATAACTATCGGCGGTGAGCGTATAGCCGCTCGCGGCGGTTCGGTGAAGTGCGGCGTGCTGCGTCATATCGGAGCCTGGCATCGATCTTCCCCTTCGAGGCGGTATTCCCATTTTTCCTATATTAAAAGCATAAATGGATCGTTCCCCTCGGGATTACCCTGATTTATCGTTGCTTTCTTTTAATTCGATGCCTAGTCAGATAAAGCCGAAACGTGCCCAAGTGCATGAAAAAACGGTATGTGACCATGCTTACGGGGAAAGTAATGAGAATGAACAAGCGACTGCCGCTGGCGGCAGCAGCCATCTTGGCCTTGAGCGGCGTCAATGCCCATGCGCAAAGCAGCGTGACGCTGTACGGCCTGATTGATTCGGGTATCAGTTATACCAATCACAGTGCGACCACCGCGGGCAGTTCGTCACTGACCAAATATGACGACGGCGTGGCGCAGGGCAGTCGCTGGGGCCTGAAAGGGGCTGAAGATTTAGGCGGCGGTTTGAAAGCGCTGTTTGTGTTGGAAAACGGTTTCAGCGCCGGTACCGGTGCTGCAGGGCAAGGCGGCGCGGAGTTCGGTCGTCAGGCCTATGTGGGCGTGTCGCAGCGGGGGATCGGTGCCGTCACATTGGGTCGTCAATATAGTTTTTCTACCGATATTCTTGGTTCGAACTATGCGATCGGTGGACAAACCGTGGCCGGCAACTATGGCTTCCACATCAACGACGTCGACCAGTTGACGTCGTCGCGGATCAACAACGCGATCAAGTTCACCAGCGCGAATTTTCATGGTTTGACGTTCGGTGGCCTGTACGGTTTCTCGAATCAGGCGGGATCATTCGCGGGTTCCCCGACGACCACGACCAATGGCGTCACCACCACGGGTTCCTCGCGCACCTATAGCTTCGGTGCGAATTATGCGACCGGCCCGTTCTCGATCGGCGCGGCAATCACCGACATTCGCTTCCCGGGCGCGGCCACACCGACGTTCAGCACGACAATCGCGAACGTGGCGACCAGCGGGGCAAAGGATCTGCAAACATTCGGCGTCGGCGCATCGTACAAGTTTGCCGATGCGAAGGTGTTTGCGCTTTGGACCCATACCCGCTTCGAGGCATTGAGCGGGGCGGAGTCGAAGCTGAATGCGTTCGACATCGGTGGACGGTATAACTTCACGCCGGCATTCTCGGGCGGCCTGGGCTACACCTATTTGAATCTGACCGACAACACCCATGGCCGTTGGCATCAGGTCGATGCCAGCCTCGACTATGCGCTGAGTGCGCGTACCGATGTGTATGTGCTGGGTGTGTATCAGCACGCGGCGGGTAGTAATAACGGTAGCGCCGTCCAGTCCGAAATCGGTTCGTCGACCAGCTATTTCGGCGACTCGGGCCGCGGCACGAACAGCCAGATCGCCGCACGTATCGGTATTCGCCACAAGTTCTAAGCGATCTGCTGCGCTGCTGGTGAACGTCGTGTCCGGCAGCGTATCGACAGAGGTGGCAAAAAGGGGAACGCGTACGGCGCTCGCCTTTTTTCGTGAGTTGTCGCGGGCTAGGCGCCCAGTTGCACGGCGTCCGGTGCGCCAGGTTGTTTTTCGAAAAGCGACACCAACACTGCCGGTTCGACCGGTTTCACCAAGTGATGATCGAAGCCTGCTTCCTGCGCCCTCTGCACGTCTTCCGGTTGACCATAGCCGGTCAGCGCGACCAGCTTCAACGGTTGTTGGTGGCCAACCGCGTTGCGGATACGTCGGGCTACCTCGTAGCCGTCCATTCCCGGCAAGCCGATGTCGAGCAACACGACATCCGGGCACTGCAATTGACAACTGGCCAGGCCGCTCGGGCCGTCGATCGCCGTGCGGACGCGGTGCCCGCGCAATGTCAGCAACATCGCGAGCGATTCCGCTGAATCCGGATTGTCGTCGATGACGACGATATCCAGCGACTGCGCGGGTGCCATGTCGTCGGCGGTGACTTGCGCGGCGCGCGGTGACTCGGTCCGCAACAACGGTAATAGCGTGCGCACACACGTGCCTTTTCCTTGACCGGCACTATACGCGTCCACACTCCCACCGTGCATGTCGACAATCGATCTGACCAGCGACAGCCCGATGCCCAATCCCCCTTGCGCGCGATCGAGTGCACGCGTGGCCTGGTTGAACAGTTCGAATACATGCGGCATGTCCGCCGACGAAATGCCGACCCCGTTGTCGGCAATGGCTATCTCGACCCGGCCTGGCCGGCTCGCGTCCTGGGCGGGATCGGAGTCGACAGCGACGACGACATCGATCGCGCCGCCGGGCGGCGTATATTTTGTCGCGTTGTCGAGCAAATTACCGATGACTTGCGCGAGCCGCACCGGGTCGCCCAGCACGATGAGCGATTTGTCGGGGACGGAAACCGTCAGTCGATGATGACGCGCGTCGATGGCGCTCTGCGCAGACTCGATAGCGCGCGCGATCAGCCCATTCAATTCGAGTTCGACGGTTTTTAACGTCACCTTGCCCGTGGTGATGCGGGAGATATCGAGCAGATCCTCCAGCAGACTGGTCAGATGCCGGCTTTGTCGCTCGATCAGTTGCCGCGCCCAGCGCACGCGAGGCGGGGCGTCGCTTTCCAACTGCTTCAACACCTCGGCGGCGCTGCGAATGGGGGCGAGCGGATTGCGCAACTCGTGCGCGAGCATGGCTAGGAATTGGTCTTTGCGCCGGTCCGCTTCGATCAAGCGGTCCGCGGCCTGTTGTTTCTCGGTGAGCAGGCTGCGCACTTGATATTGCCTTTTGCGCTCGCGCAGCCGAGAGCGTGCGGTACTCACCAGCGCTTCGCCACTGACCGGCCGCTCGACGAGGACGGCATTCCCCAATGTGGTGATCCATTGCGTCAGCAGCGGCGATTTCACGCGCGTGCGCTGCGACGTCAATATGAGGAAGGGGAAATCCGACCACACCGGTTGCGTTTCCAACCAGGTTTCGAGCGCACTCAGCGTGGTCGCCTCCAATGCCTCCTCCGTCAACACGGCGCTCGACGCGGACGCTTTCAGTTCCCGAATGAGATCGTCGGCCGTGTCGCAAACGAGGTTGGACAAGCCATGCTGCGTCAAGAGCGTGGCAATGACCTGGGCGTCCCGGCCACGGGGCGCAAGGATCAGGATCCGTTCTTCCACTGTCTCAACCCGGCTGTTGATCGGAAGCGTCCGGCGCGTCGGCAGCGACGGTGCGGAGCGGGTTGAGAAGCGGTACGTCGCCAGCGTAGCTCGGCAGTCCCGACAGCACACCATTGAAGTCTTTCAGCGGCTGTCCGACCTGCAAACCGGCTGCGCTGACCCGGAACTCTCGAATCGTGCGTTCGTGTTCGCTGGTGCGACTCTTCAGAATCGATACCGCCGATAGCACGCTGCCCGATGCCTCGAAAAAGCGGAAAAGGACGATCGCATCGCTTAGGTAACTGAGATCGATTTCCGTGGAGACGTTGCCGATCAGACCATGCTGCCCCAGCACCAGCAACGTAATGACGCCTTGCTGATTCAGGTAGCTGAGCAACTCGTGCATCTGCAGGATCAAATAGCGCTGGCCGGGCATCGCTTGAAGGTAGGCATTCAAGCTATCGATGGCCACGACCGAGACGTCTTGCTCCTCGACGGCAATGCGCACGCGGCTCGCAAACTGCCCTGGCGACATTTCCGCAGGATCGATCTGCTGGACCTGTAATTGTCCGCTGGCGACATACGGCTTCAGTGACATTCCCAATGCCGTCGTACGGGCAAGCATGGTCGCCAATGTTTCGTCGAACAGAAAATAGACGGCCTTCTGTCCCCGTTGCAGCGCCGTGAGCACGCACCGGCAAGCCGTGGTCGTCTTGCCCACGCCGGACGGGCCGATCAATAGGCTGTTCGTTCCCGGGACCAGCCCCCCGCCGAGCAATGCGTCGAATTCAGGCAGCCCGGTTGATAGTGGCGTGTTATTGAACGGACGCCGGTGCTCTGCGGCAACCAGTCGTGGATAGACGACAATGCCGCCGGTATCCAGATTGAGATCGTGATGCCCGCGACGAAATCGCATGCCGCGCATCTTCGCGATGCGAACTCGACGACGCTCGGGGCCATATTCCTGCATGACCTGATCCAGACTGACCACGCCATGACAAATACTGTGCAGTTGCAAATCGCCGGGTTCCGACGTTTTATCGTCCAACAGCAACACTGTGCAACCGCGATTCGAGAAATGCTGTTTCAACGCGAGTACCTGACGGCGATACTTCAGCGCGTCCTGCGACAATAGGCGCATTTCCGACAGGCTGTCGAAGACGACACGTTGCGGTGAATACGCCCGCACCTTTGCCATGACTTCGTTGACCGTCTCGTTCAATTCGACTTCCGACGCATGCAGGATCGACTGCTCTGCGTCCGGTTCGAGGCCATCCTCGCTCACCAGCTCGTGGACCTGCAGCGCGTCCAGCGACCATCCATGCGAGGCCGCCACGTCTCGCAGCTCGCGCGTCGTTTCCGACAGCGTGATGTACAAGCCCTGTTCGCCCTGGCGCGCGCCTTCCAGCAGGAACTGCAATGCGAGCGTCGTCTTGCCGGAACCCGGCGTCCCTTCGACGAGATAGATTCGGTTAGGTGTCAGGCCACCGTACAGCACTTCGTCGAGGCCCTGAACGCCTGTGGATACGACGTTTGGGTTGGCGTCGACAGCGACGCGCGGGGCAGAAGGATTCGGCATAAAACGGGAGCGGGATGAAGGAGTGTGAGGTGGGGCGGAACGCTTCGCGGCTTTCCTTATGTTACCGCTGGCGGCGAAACGTTGCACTCTCCCGAGCGCGCGCCCTCCACACTGTCTCCCTAATGCTGCAAGCCACGCGGCGGCTATTGACCGCCCCCTCATTTATTGCTTCAAGAATCCGCGAATCGCGTTCTCAAGCCAAGCCCGATCGGCCGGAATATTGAAGGGATTTCCCGCACGATGCCCCCATGCCGACGGGATGGGGCGTACTTCTGCACGACGGGCATGGATCAAACCGGGTAATTCCGCCCGATTGTCTTCGACATCGAAGTAGCGGTCGGTCGCGCCGGGCATCAACAGCACATCGGCGGTGATCGCCGCGAGCGCTGCGTGAAGATCACCGTTGAACCGAGCGTTGGCGCTGATATCCGCCGCTTGCCAGGTCGCCATCTGCGCGAGCAGGTCGTTCGCATCGCGCCGCGCGAAATTGACGTCCCATGCGCCGGCCAAATAATGCTCCAGGCTGTCGAAGCCGGCTTCGCGCCACATCGCGTCCCGGAAGAATGCATGCGACATGGCCCAACCGGCATACACGCGGCCCATCGCGCGGTAGCCCCGCGTCGGCGGCGATCGGAAGGAGCCATTCTCGAACGCGGCATCGGCGGTAAGGGCCGCGCGCGCGCCTTCGAGAAAGACGTGGTTATACGGCGAGCAGCGGGCGCTGCCGCACACGACCGCGATGCGATCGACGATCTCCGGAAACAGCGCTCCCCAGTGATACGCCTGCATGCCGCCCATTGACCAACCATAGACCATCGCGATATGCCGCACGCCCAGATGCTCGACGATCAGCCGGTGTTGCGCCATCACCGCGTCATAGCAGGTGATCAGTGGGTAATCGGCCAGCCCGACGCGTTCGCCCGCGTTCGACGGCGAGGAGGACAACCCGTTGCCGAACAGGTTCGGAATAACGACAAACCATTCGCGCGAATCCAACGGGCCGCCGTCTTGGACCAACCAATCGATCTCGCTATGCTGTGCGCCAAACGAGGTGGGATAGACGATGACGTTGTCTTTAGCCGCATTCAACCGGCCGTACGTCTTATAAGCGATCTGCAATGACGGAAAGCGACGGCCGGATTGCAGCATGACATCGCCCCCGTCGAAGCATTGATAATCGATTGTCATAGGTAACCGGGCAGAACGTCGACCCTACTGCCCGGCGCGGCGCAGGCATTGCTGCGCATCGCCCCACAGCGCGGGTCGCACAAGCGAGGGGCGGCCTGGGGAGTGGGCCAGTGGGTGATCCGGGTTCGAGCGATCCGCGTTCAGGCGCTGGCGGTGGTCGATTCGAGCGCAGGCGGTAATAACGGGACGGCTTTTTGGACTGCATCGACCGCTTCCATCGCTTCGTCGCTGCTTTGCGACAGTTCGGCACCATGCGCACGGATTGCCGCGATCAGTTCGGCCGGCGTGATTTCATAGCATACCGCGCGTAGAACACCCGCTTTACGCTGGTCCACGTCGATCATCACGATCGTCTTGCCATCGCGCGATGTTTGCAGTCGTACTTGGCGGCAAGGCGCGACGCCATCGTCCAGCGTTTCCGAAAGAAGAGACATTGCGCCCACTGCGCCAATCTTGGTAGACATGACTGTTTTCCTATTTGACCTACAGAAGACGCAACTAACGAGCATCACGAATAGTCAGCCGCGCAGGCCCCACTTTATCGCGACGGGAGCAGTCACACAATATGACGGCAGCAAAATTACGACGCCGTGCTACCCGACGATTCTCGCAGAAAATGAGGCTTTTGATGAAGCAAAAACGACATCATGCGCGCATGAAGCAAAATCCTGCAGCATCTTGCGCAAACGGTGCTGAAGCGCACCGACGTCGGCCTCCGATCCAGAAGAATGCGTTACGGAGTGCTGTACGGATGAACAGTATCGTTGAACGGCGCGTCAGCGTCAAGTCCGGGACCGGTGCGATCGCCGACTGCTCGCGTGGTGTCTGCAAAAGAGGAGAGGGCGAAAGGCGCGACAGGACGATGACGCGACGCTGCGTCAGTCCTTCAGGGTAGGTGGTCGAAGATCAACGATCGATGCGTCGCGATCCCGGCGATCGTGCCTTCGCCGACCGCTGCCGCCACGGAGCCGTTCAGATTGCTCGCGTCGCCGCATGCGAAGACGCCCGGAATGGATGTGCGTTTCTCGTGGTCCACGACGATCACGCTCCCCTCTGGACGGTCGTCCATCGCGCAACCCAATTGCTCGGCGAGCGCCGCGCCTTGGCGCAAGCGTGGCACGAGAAACAGCGCATCCATCGGCACGATGCGTTGATCCGTGAGTTCGACGCTCGCGCGCTCGCCGCGCAGTGCGACCACAGGTTCCTGCTCAATCAGTACCCCGTGCGCGGTCAGCGTCCGGTTTTGCGCCTGCGTCAGCGGACATACGCCATTGGTGAACAGCGTGATTGGGCCGAAATCGGCGAGGGTGATGGCCTGTTCGTACGCCAACCTACCCGTAGCCAGTATTCCTACGGCACCGTGCGCGCGCTCGTACGCATCGCAATAGGCGCACAGATGAACGCACTTTCCCCAGCGGGCCTTCAGGCCGGGCACAGCGGGTAATTGATCGACGACGCCCGACGCCAGAATCAACCGCTTCGCGCGATAGGTTCGCAAATGGGCATCGGTGACGGTAAAGAACTCGCCTTCGCGCCGGGCATGGCTAGCGACCCCTTGCCGCCAACTCGCACTCGGGTAATGGAGCAACTGCGTCTTCGACTGTCGCAGCAAGGTCTCCGGCGGGGTGCCGTCCTGCGATAAAAAACCATGCACCTGAGGATCGGTGCGCATACGTCCTCGCGCCCCATCGATGACGAGCACATGACGTCGCGTACGGGCGATCTGCAACGCGGCCGCCATGCCTGCATAGCCTCCGCCGACCACTAAGGCATCGTACACGTCGCGCGTCAACTGCATGCTTCTCCTCGATGAATGCTGCTATTTGTCGGCAAATCGCAGTTTCAGGGCGCCGATGGGGTCAGCGCACCAGAAATCCATGGCGCAGTGGGTCGCGCTCGTCGATGATCCAGTTGCCGAAGCCGCAAATATAAGCTTTGCCTTCGATTTCCGGGATCACGGCGTCGAAAGGACCGACGGTCGTCTCGGACAGCACGCGCCCTTTGAACACCGTGCCGATGATCGATTCGTTGACCAAGGTCTCGTGCTTGCCGAGCAAGCCGCGCTGGTAAAGTTGCGCGACCCGGCCGGCAGTGCCGGACCCGGTCGGGGAACGGTCGACTTCTCTGTCAGCAAACACACAGCAATTGGCTTGCGACGAATCGGCGTGCCGGGGGACATTGGCAATGATCGTCCCATAAATATGATTTAACTCGGGAATCAGTGGGTGCTGGACCTGCATGGCCTGATTCGCAGCAATCTTTACCTCGGCGCCGAATTGTATCAGGCGATCGACCGACGACTCCCGCACCGGCAAGTCGAACGGGGTGCCGTCGGTGTAGAAATAGAACGCGCCGCCGAATGCGACATCGCCGCAGACCGTGCCGAAGGTGGGCGTCTCCACCACCACGTCGCGGGACCAGATAAACGACGGAACGTTGATGAAGCGGACGGTTCCCGCATGTTCGCCGTCCCAGGCAACAAAAGCCTCGATGAAGCCACACGGTGCGTCGATGCCCACCCTGGTTTCGGGGAGGGTTCGCGTGACCCAGCCGAGTTCCACCGCGGCAGTCGCCAGCCCGATCACGCCATGACCGCAATGGTCGCTATAGCCTTCGTTATGCAGAAAGATCACGCCGAAGTCCGCGCCCGCACTCACGGGCTCGGTCAGATAGCCACCGTACATATCCGCATGGCCGCGCGGTTCGAACATCAGCGCGCGGCGGAGATGGTCTGCATGCTCTTTCAGCCAGGCACGGCGCGCGACGATCGTATCGCCCTGCATGCGCGGCAAGCCGCTGGTGACGATGCGAAACGGTTCGCCGCCCGTATGGACTTCGACAGTACTGATGGCTTGGGAAATTTTCATCGCCGGTCGGATTCGAAAGCCTGCAATACGGGAGCGAGTGTCGACGTCGGCTCCGACTCATGTCGATGAGCACGTTCGCGGATCGCTTGCAGCGTGCAGTCTACGCGGAGCCGACCATGCTCGAACACGGTCGCCATCGCATCCACCCAACCGTCGTCGTGCGCGGTTTCTTCGGGTTGATCCGCGTCCGACAGGCGCACGGTGCGATAAGCGCCGCTCTCTGCATGATGCAGCAGCGTGATGCGTCCGCGCATCGAGCGCTTGCCGCTGTCGGTGATCGGGTCTTTCCAGACGTCGCGCCATTGGTCATCGACACGCACGGCCGAGCATTTCATCGCAAAGCGTTGCGTGTCGCGATTGACTTGCTGCAACAGTGCGCCGCCGATGCCGAACACGATATTATCGGCGGCAAAACCCGCTTGATCCAGCGCGGTCAGGATGCGTTTGATCGACGCCGGATTGACGCCATCGCCTTGCAGAATGCGAACATGGTTCAGCACTTTGCGGCCCTTACTGTTCACGGTCGATCCGAAATCGCTGTCGAGCGACGCAATGCTGCGCAAGACGATGTCCTGAGGATTGCCGGAATCGGGCCGAATCACTAGCATCGCGCCGGAATCGATGACCGCCTGCTTCAGTTCGCTTCCCCACAACCGCAACGCGGCGAACAAGTCATAGGAATCGGAAACTACGGACACGATGGCCCCCGGCTTGCCGAACACCCGCAACATGTTTCGAAACGCATCGGATTCGTGTGCCTGCCCCCATGAGGTCACGGTGCTGTGCTCCGCCGCCGGAACCGAGAAAGCGGCCATCGGATCGTGATAGTACAGATTGGCCGCCATGACGCCCAACACCGTATCTGATCCCTGGAAGCTGACCAGATGGGCGGCGCCGCCAATGGCGGCGGATTCGGCGCTCGACACGCCACGTGCGCCGAAGTCGTGCAATTTGAACGGCAGCTGTGACAGGTCGTCGCTGCTCAATCGCAGCGCATCGCGGATGATCTGCCGCAAGTGCCAGCTTTGTGTCGCGACGGTAATCGGGTACCAGATGCGCAGGAGCATCGTTTCGAGCCAGGACGTCAGCCAGAACACCTGCGGGTCGTCGCATTCGACCGTGGCCAGCACGTGGTGCGTCGGAATCACGCTGCCTTCGGGCACTGCGCGAATTCGCACCGGCAAATAGCCGCGATAGCGATTTAGGATATAACGCCAACCGTCTGCGTTGAACGGCTCGCCGTGGGCGGCATAAAAGGTCTGCGCCTGATCGATCATTTCTGCGGTGATCGGTCGGCAAAGATATTCCTTCAGCAGCATCTGCAGACCGAAGAACAGCGTGTAATCATAACGGCCACCGCGCGATTCGATATATGAGAACATCGCGCTCGTGTGCGGGGGGTATTGCAGGTAATGCGAGGCTTTGTACGAATCCGTATTCAATATCGGGTTGTGCAGAATGGCCGACATGCTGGGGAAGGGCGGGGACGCCGTCAATGCAGGGCCGCTGCTGCTTTGTGCTTCCATCTTAAGCGCTCCTCTGATCGCGAATAAGGCGCCGGCTAACCGGCGCACGTCGAAGATCGTCCGATCAGGATACCGGCCGGCGTATCTCGTGGATTCGCCGGAACACTAATGCCGATGATAGCGTGATCAGCCCCACGATGGCGAAGCTCATGCGAAAGCCTGCGGCGGTCGAGCCGAACACCTCGGCGAATAGCCGGACCAGGGCGCTGCTGATCGATACGCCAAGACCGATCGCCAGCATCTGCACCATCGAAAACAGACTATTGCCGCTGCCGGCATCGCTGGCCGACAAGCCTTTCAACGTCACGCTGTTCATCGCCGCGAATTGCATCGACGCGCCAGCGCCGAAACCGGCGAGCACGATGAATGTCAGCGCGATAGGGGTAGCGGGCGTAATCAGCGCGAACGCGACAATCGTGACACCGACCAGCATCGTCGTCGCGAACAGGAACGCGCTATAGCCGAAACGTCCGATTAAACGGGCAATGCCGCTTTTCGCCAATGCACCGGTCAGTGCTGCCGGCAGCATCATCAGACCGGAGTGGAGCGGCGAATAGCCGAGTTGTACCTGAAACAGCAGCGGCAACAAAAACGGGACCGCGCTCGAGCCGATCCGAGAGACCAGATTGCCGATCAGCCCGACACTGAAGTTAGGCTCGCGAAACAGCGAAAGCTTGAAAAGTGGCTGGGTCTTCCAGCGCGCATACGGGATGTACGCGAGTGCGCAGACGACGCTGGTGACGAACAGCGCACCGGTCCAGGCCAGGCGATGATGTGCGATCGGATTGTCGATGCCGAGAGAAAACGTCACCATGCAAAGCGACAGCAAGCCGCAACCGATGAAATCGAACGGTTGCCGGTGCGCGGCGGTGTCATCCACGAGGAATCGACGCACTGCACCCATCCCGACAATACCGATCGGCAGGTTGATCAGAAACACCCAATGCCAGGACAGTGCCTCGACGAACCAGCCGCCCAGCGTCGGTCCAAGGATCGGGCCAACCTGTCCGGCGATCGAAATCATCGCCAGCGCCGCGACGTATTGTTCACCCGATACCCGTCGCAATACCGCGAGCCGACCGATTGGCAACAGCATCGAGCCGCCGATGCCTTGCATCACACGGGCGAGCACCAGCTGATTCAGCGAATGCGCGCTCGCGCAGCTTAGCGAGCCGAGCACGAAGATCAGGATCGCGCTGAAATAGACGTTGCGGGTTCCGAAGCGATCGGCGAGCCAGCCGGACGCGGGCGTCAGCAAAGCCATCGTCAACGTATAGCCGACGATGACTGGCTGCATCGCCAGCGGCGATACACCCAACTGATGTGCCATCGAGGGTAGCGCGGTATTGACGATCGTCGTATCCAGCGCTTGCATGAAGAAGCCGGTGGCGACGATCCATAGAAGGGCCGTATGCGATGATGCTTTCTGATTCATTTCAATGCCGCGATGCGCCCTGACGCCGGCTATCTATCGGCACACTGGGACAAAAAGGGGAGAAGGCCGCATGGTAAAGCATAAATAACATCACACCAATCGGCAATCGTGACGGTGCTAAAATTCCGCCCAAGAAACGAGCGCCTGTGGCGATCAAGGCGCACAGTGCATTGCCCAGAAACAAATTTTTAAAGGGATGAGGACGTGACCAAGCCTTCGATCATCGCCCTGCCATTTGCCCAGCACATTGAAAATGCTGCGCTGCAGGTGCTTGACCCGGCCGCGCAACAAAAGATTCTAGGGGTATCACAGTTGGTTGTTTTGGCCCCCCACATCAAGCTCTATGCGCAGGGTGACAAAGCCGATTACGTCTATAACATTGTCGACGGCACAGTCGAGACTTATTATTCGTTTTCCGACGGACGCCGTACCGTGTCGGCTTTTCTGTTTCCGCTCGATCTGGTCGGCCTCAGTGAAAACGGGCACTATTTGGCGACAGCAGAAACGCTGATGGAAGTGAAGGCATTTAAAATTCCGCTGAACATTCTCTCCGACATCTTGCAGGAGGATGCGCGTTTGAGTGTCGGGTTTTTGTTGAAACTGTGTCACGATCTACGGGATTCGGAACGCCATGCGATCAATATTTCGCATCACGCGGCACACGTTCGTATCGCCAGTTTCCTCGTGTGGCTGACGGATGCGATGCGCCTGCGGGACGAGCGCGGTCGTACGGTAAAGGATCCAATCGTGTCACTGGCGCTTCCGATGACCCGTACCGACATTGCCGATTATCTCGGTTTGACGGTGGAGTCAGTGAGTCGCGGCCTCCACTTCCTGGAG
>CAWUJR010000041.1:0-15483 GCA_963922375.1 uncultured Robbsia sp. | reverse complement strand
CAGCCGATCGCTCGGCTACGCGCGCCTGGGTCGTCGAATGAATGGCGTAAAACGGACAGCGAGTTCGGCACGAGCAGCGCTGCGCCGAACCCTTGAACGAGTCGCCAGGTCACCAGCGCGGGTACAGAATGCGCGATGCCGCATCCCACCGAGGCGAGCGTAAAGACCACATACCCCGCTAGAAACACTTGCTTCGCACCCCACTTGTCTCCCAGCGCCCCGGCCAACAAGAGCGATGAGGCGAAGATCATCGCGTACGCATTGACGACCCACTGCAACCCCGTGACGTTAGTGCGAAAGGCCGTCTGTAGCGCATGGAGGGCGACGTTGACGACGCTGACGTCGACCAGTACAACGACAAACCCGAGGCTGGTCGCAATCTGCGTGGCAACCTGCACACACGTCGCGTGTTGGGGGAGGGACGATGCTGGCATCGGTGGTCTCGTTGGAAGAAAGCGGCCATTGTCGGACGTTTTCTTCTGTGCGAATATCCCGTAAAGTTGCATATCGAACCGGAGAAAACGCACAGATGTTCAACTGGGAAAATCTTCGTTTCTTCGTCGCCGTTGCACAATCGGGTAGTCTGTCTGCAGCAGCGCGCGCGCTCGGCGTCGATCATGCAACGGTCAGCCGTCGCTTGAGCGCATTGGAGGACGACCTGCAACTTCGGCTGATCGATCGATTGCCGCGTGCCTGCGAATTGACCGCCTCGGGCAAACAAGCGCTTTTGCTCGCCTCTCGTATCGAGGCCGAGGCATTTGCGATCGAGCGCATCGCCCACGTTGCGCAGTTTCCGATGCATGGCAAGGTGACCATCAGCGTACCGCCGGTTCTCGCGAGCAACTTTTTTGCGAAACGCCTGGGTAACTTTAGTCAACGGCATCCGGGCATACAGTTGGCGATGGTAAGTCAAGCCCATAGCGTGTCTCTGGGTCGACGCGAAGCGGACATTGCGGTTCGCCTGTTTCGGCCGGAGGAACCGGCGAACGTGACACGGAAACTTGGTGAGATGCCTTTTGCGTTATATGCCAGTCGCGAGTATGAGTATGCTGGCGATCCCAGTCATTGGGGCATCATTGCTTACGAAGCGCAGCGAGCGGACATGCCTCATCAGAAATGGTTGGAGACCGTGGCGGGAGCGCGCCGGATCGTTTGCGAGCTAAGCGACATTGCCACACAGCAGGTAGCGGCACGGACAGGCATCGGCGTGGCGGGATTGCCGGTTTTCCTCGGAGATGACGATCCTGCGCTGCAGCGCCTTCCTTTCGGCGGCGAGCCGTTCTATCGCGAGATCTGGCTGGTCGTGCATGCCGATTTGCGCCATTCGCCACCGATTCGTGCCGTCATGGATTTCGTTGCCGATGCGATCGGCGAGACGTTTTCGGGAAATAGTCGTGCGTAGCGCATGACGGCTGCTCTTTTGTTTTGGTTTCTTTCTTGCGAGGCACGAGATGATTTCGCATGTATTCCTCGGGGTGAACGACTTCGACCGCGCCTTCACGTTTTATTCGGCGTTGATGCGTGAGCTCGAGCACCCGTTGAAGTTCTATGACCGTGACAGGCCGTGGGCCGGGTGGATGTCGTCGGAGGCACCAAGGCCACTATTCCTGATCGGTAAGCCGCACGACGGCCATAGCGCCAGTAGCGGAAATGGTCAGATGCTGGCCTTTTCTGTAAAGGATCGACGTCGCGTGGATCGTTCCTATGCGTTAGCGTTGGAGAGCGGCGCAACATGCGAAGGTCAGCCAGGTCTTCGCCCGGCCTATCATCCGGACTATTACGGCGCCTATTTCAAAGATCCCGATGGCAACAAGATTTGCGTCGTCTGTCATGAACCCGAGCGTGTCGGCGACGCCTAGACGATCCGTTTCTATTCGTATTTTATGAGGAGCGTTCCATGTTGAAGATACATCACCTCGGTCACTCGCAGTCGGAACGCATCATCTGGCTTTGTGAAGAATTGGCGGTGCCTTACGAGCTACAGAAATACGCGCGCGACGCGGTCACGCGTTTGTCGCCGCCCGAGTTGAAGGCGCTGCATCCGCTTGGCGCGGCGCCTGTTCTCGAAGTGGATGGCCTGTTGCTGGCCGAATCGGCCGCCATCGTCGAATTCATCCTTGCTCGACATGGTCATGGGCGTCTGCAGTATGGAGCGAACCATCCCGATTTTGCTGCTTATCTCTATTGGTTTCACTTTGCCAACGGTAATCTTCAACCGGTGGTGCTCCGAACGATGACCGTGCACCGATGCGGCTTGCCGCCGGATCATCCAGTGCTGGTATCAACGCAGGAGCGATTGGAGAAAGTGCTGTTGCTGATCGAAACGCAACTGTCAAAACACGACTATCTGGCGGGTAGCGATTTCACCGCCGCCGACATCATGAGCGTCTTTACGCTGACCACGATGCGTTTGTTCTTCCCGTTCGATTTAAAGCCTTACCCAAGCATACTTGCCTATCTTCAGCGGATCGGCGCTCGCCCCGCGTATCAGAAAGCAATGCACATCGGCGACCCGGACTTGACGCCTCTGTTGACGTGAGTTACATGCGGCGCGGGGCAAGTGCGATCAGTTAGGGTGAACGTTCGTTCAGACCCGCGCGACCAATTGCGCGTTCGATATGCGGATCGAAGTGTTCCCGATACCATTTAATCATTCCCTGAATCGGCGCTGCCGTGCAGGGTAATCGCCCGCGTCGATGCACTCCGCGCAGGCGGCCATCACCGCCATCAAGATGCGTGCTGTCTCCGGAACATACGGTAGATCGATTTTCAGTTCATGTCTCTGGCGGATGACATGATATTTGATATGTTCCGGCATCGACCAGGCGCTGACCAAAAAGTCGTGAACGCTCACTGGGTTGTCATTGACGTCGACAGTCAGCGCACGATGTTCCTCGCAATAGCCGAGATTCTCCAACCGCTCACAACTGTCGATGGCCGCACGCATCGCGTCGCGGACGAGATTCCAGTCCGTTTTCATGATCTACGATCCTAGTAGGGAAAACAACATCCGGCGTTGCGGCAGACATAGACAGACAAGTCGCCCTGTGACATCGTACTCGAAACCTTCCGATCACCGATAGTCAAATGGCGACTGTTAAAGGGAAAAAATGACGCTTCCCATTTCAACCAAGCGTTGCGTTTTGAGGCTCGCGACGCCAGAAGACTACGATGCGCTCTTGGCAGGGGTGAGTGCCCCCGCGTTTCCGCCAGAATTGCCGCTTGCCAAGCTCTATCGGCAACAGAAGCTGAACGCGTGGCTGGATACAAACGTTGCGCTTGCGACAAGCAAGCGCGCGTGCCTGCTCTCGGTCGATCTTCTTGGCGGCGAACCGTGCATTGGCCAGGTATCGCTTTCGCACATCGACGACTCGCCCCACTGGAATCTCGCATTTTGGCTGCATCCAGCACGTTGGGGACGTGGCTTGGCATCGGAGGCGGCACTTGCTGCGGTGGCGTACGGTTTCACCACGCTCGGCATACCGGAAATCCGCGCCGGCGCTGCACGATGGAATGTGCGAAGTATGAAGACGCTGCGTCAGATCGGGTTGCTGCCTCTCCCCTCCGCTGACGCTTACCCAACCACGCCGGGAACCAAAGCGCCTTTTCTATCCTTTTCTGCATCGTGTGAGACGTGGCTGCGAAACTTTTCCGATCGGCAATGATGAGCGTCGCTTAGCTTACGGAAGCGCTCGGTGCAGGGGCGAGACACGAACACGCGACGTAAGTCATGAGCGTCCCGCGTCACAGGTTGTTGCGCGGTGGACTGTCCGTCTCACTTGAAAGCTTCGCCGCCGAATCGATAGGGCGTTCGACGCAACACACCAACACGACCGCATCGTGTTCGCTGGTGGTGACATAGACATGCCCTGCTGCGCTATCGAAATACAGGCTGTCGCCGCGCGACAGCGCGAAGCATTCGCCATTTTCAAAGTGAATCGACAGCGCGCCTTCGAGCACCAGCACGAATTCTTCACCTTGATGGCGCATGTGATCGGCGAAGTCGCTGACATGCCGGGCATGGATACGGGAGATCATCGGCACCATCCGCTTGCCGACCAGGCTGGACGCAAGCATCCCGTATTCGTAGTTCGGGGTTTGATAAACAACCTGGCCGCCTGCCGGGGTGAACACCGGCTTTGACACCGACGTTGGGGACCCGATCCGACGCCCAAACAGATCGTCGAATGCGATGTCCAGCGCATGGGCCAACGCGGCGAATTTATCGTACGTGAGCGCGACATCACCGCGCTCCGCTTTCGATATCATCGAAAGAGAGATGCCGGAACGCGCCGCCAACGCAGCAAGTGTCAGGCCGCGCGACTTTCTTGCTTGCCGAAGACGAGCGCCCACCTCTGTGTTATCCAGTTTCAACTGCAAAGCGATTCCCTTTCTTTTGAGTCGACCGACGTCGTGGTGTGAAGCAGTGTGGAAGCCGTATCGCGTAATTATCGCCGCCATCCGAAGCGGGCAACGATACCTGAACACTTTTCACCGGTGAGAAAATTTTTTTCTCATATATAATAAAAATGGATGAATAGATGCAGATACCTTCGCCCGAGATGGCGGTACACCGCTTGCCTGCCTCAATTTGTTTCCCCGCCACGGAACGGAAAACGACGTGCTCCATATCTCTACACCGCTTTTGCTCCATCCCGGATTATCCACGCCGCAGCGGCGGATCTGGTTGAAGCTCGAAAACCTGCAGCCCAGTGGGTCGTTCAAACTGCGCGGCATCGGGCTGCTTTGTGAACAGGCTGCGGGCGCAGGCAAGCACGGCGTCGTTTGCGCATCAGGGGGAAACGCTGGCTTCGCCACCGCGTTTGCAGCAGCCCGCCTGGGGTTGAGCGCCCATATCATCGTCCCGGAAACAACGCCTTCGATGACCCGCGACCGCATTGCCGCGCTTGGCGCAAAGGTAACGGTACATGGCGACGTCTGGGACGCATCCAATCTATTGGCATTGTCATTGGCGGATGCGCAGCCCGAGACGCTCGAATATGTACCGGCTTTCGATCATCCAGTGTTGTGGGAAGGGCACAGCACGATGGTCGATGAGATCCTCGCCGATTGTCCGGACGTGGATGCCGTGGTGACGTCTGTGGGCGGCGGCGGTTTGTTGGCGGGATTATTGGCGGGGCTGACGCGCCATCAACGGACGGACTGCCGTATCGTTGCTTGCGAGACGCAGGGTGCTGCGTCGTTCGCTGCTGCGTTGAAAGCAGGGCGTCCAGTGACCCTTGACAAGATCGACACGGTGGCCAGCTGCCTGGGCGCGGCGAAGGTAGCGGCGTGGCCCGTGAACGCGATTCAATCGTTTACCCACGCGTCGGTCGTCTTGTCTGACGCGGAAGCGTTGCTCGGCGTGGTGCGTTATGCAGAGGATTTCCGCCAACTGGTCGAGCCCGCTTGTGGCGTTTCATTGGCCCTCGCTTACCTCGATCACCCGAGTATCGCGAGCGCGCACGATGTCGTCATCATCGTGTGCGGCGGGGTGAGTGTCAGTGCAGCGCTGGTGGCGCAATGGGCAGCGTCGCTGCAGTGAGCGGCCCGACTGTGCGACGGATGCGAGGCGCTTAGCGCCCGTTGCCTTGCATCGCATCCTGACGAGACAACGCAAAGCGCGATGTGAACGCCGTCACGATGCGAGCACGACGGTCAGTATTTCCCGCGTACATATTGCGCGGCTGGAATCCATCGCATCGGTGTTGGTGAGGATGACAAGGTTGTGCTGCCGTCCGAGCTACTTCCGCTGCCCGGATGCACGCACACCTGACCGTTCAATTTAGCGCCGTCCGTGTAGCTCCGGTTGTTGTAATAGCAATATGACAGCGGATCTTGCCGTTCTTGTGATGTCGCCGCTTGCTGAATCGAAGGAGATAGTTGTATTTCCATACCGCCGCGGCTGGTCGTTACGCTGCTGCCTTGACTCGATCCACTGCCCCAGCTATCTGCTCCGCTGCTAGTCAACCCGGTGCTCAAACCACCATTGCTCGAGCTACCGCTGCTCAAACCGCCGCCGCTACCGTGGCTCGACATGCCGCGACTCAACCCTTCGCTGGGTGATTGGGCCTGCACCAAGCCTGGATAGGCTGCCAAACCCGCCGCCAGACTCGCGACCCAGCCCGCAGCCAATAGCGAGAAAACAATCTGTTTCACAAAAATGCGCGTCCAAAAAAATACCCACCGGCTGACAGCGCTGCAGGGCTGCTCGACGAGACGGGGGCCGACGTCATCGCCGACGACGCTTTTTCCGTCAAGACAACGAGGAGGGGACCCGCGAGCGTAAAACGTGTCAGTCATCATAACGATGCCGGCGCGCGATTGGCAACGTTGGCGTGCGATGACGCTGGTGCGCAACACTTTCGCAATGCGCGACAGGCGTTTGTTAAGAAAGCGCGCTTGTCATGCCGTTCTCGATGCCGTCCTGAACAGCAGCGGCCAACCGAGCCGGATGCCCAGCGTGGCCATCGCAATCATCGCCATGCCGAGGGCCTGAGGCCATTGAATCGGATGCGCGTACACGAGCCAGTCGATCAGGATCGCGACTAACGGGTAGATGAATGTGAGGCCGCCTATGACCGGCGCTTTCAAGTGCGGCAGTGCCGAATACATCAGCACGTACGCGACGCCGGTATGCAACCCGCCGATGCCGAGCAGCCACGCCCAAGATGTCATGGAAACGGGTTGGGCGATGTGCGCGAACGGTGCCAGCATGACGATGCCGATAACGGTCTGACACAACGCGGTGACGGCCGGTTGCTGCGCGGCCAGACTTTTGGCCAAAATCGTGGCGACCGCGTACATCAATGCGGCAGCCAGCGATAGTGCAATGCCGGTGAGCCATTGCGTTGTGATCGCATGACCAGACGACGTCAGCAGGCCACTGGCGAAGGCGACGCCGGTGAAGGCGATGCCCATCCAGATTGCCTGATCCGCGCTCAAACGATCCCGGTAAAAAATCACACCGAGCAGCACGACGAAAAATGGCTGCACGTGATAGACGATCGTCGTGGTGGCGATGGACGTGAGCGGGAAGCTGGCGAAAAAGGCCAGCCAGCTCAGCACGACGCAGATGCCAATGGGGACAGCACGCAACAGCAATCCGGGACGAAGCGAAGAAGGGGCCAGGTAGCCACGGCACGCGCACCAGACGCCCAAAAAGACACTCCCGAACACGCAGCGCCAGAACACCGTCGTCATCGGGTCGAGCCCCGCTTGCACCGTGAAGGCGCCCACCGTGCCGAGAATGGCCATCGCGAGTGCCAGGCGTGTGGCGGGGAAGCGTTGGACGGGCTCGGCACGTTGATCGCTTGCGGCGGGTGTCGACATGATATCGCTCCAGTGGGAATGAACATAGTTTCCGCGCTGGCGTGAGGTCAATCAAACGAATAGAATTGAGCGAATCCATTCGATTTCTTGATAACACCATGGCCGCTCCTTTCGATCTCGATTTGATCCGCACCTTCGTGGCGGTGGCTGAAACCGGGAGCTTCACGCAAGCGGCACCGCGCATCAACCGGAGCCAGTCTGCGATCAGCATGCAGATGCAGCGTCTGGAGCAGGTCGTGGGGAAGACGTTGTTGGTGCGGGGTCCGCGTGCGGTCACGCCGAATTCGGCTGGAACGGATTTTCTGGTGTACGCGCGCCGCTTATTGACGCTTTCCGACGAGGCATGGGCGAGCGTGACCCGGCCCGAGGAAGCGGGTTCGGTGCGACTCGGCGTACCGGACGACTATGCGGCGTTTTTGCTGCCGCAGGTATTGTCGCGTTTCGCGGTGGCGCATCCGCTGGTGACTGTCGAGGTGGTCTGCGAACCGTCGATCAGCCTGGTCAAAGCGTTCGATGCAGGGCGTCTCGATTTGGCGATCGTGACGCGTTTGCCGTCGCAGCCGCTTGCGGTGCTGCGACGTGAGCCGTTTGTCTGGGTGGCGTCTCCGAATCATGTCGCCTGGGACAAAGATCCGCTGCCGGTGGCGTTGTTCGATGCAGGGTGTTGCGCGCGGATTAACGTGGTGCAGGCGCTTGGGGACGCACAACGACGTTACCGTAGCACCTATTCGAGTGCGAGTCTGATGGGCTTGATCGCGGTCGTGCAGGCCGGCTTGGCAGTCGCCGGCCTGGCGTTATGCAGTGTGCCGCCGAGCTTGCGCATTATCGGCGAAGAAGAGGGGCTGCCCCCTTTGCAGCCCCTCGAACTCAGCATTTTGCACGATGTGTCCGGTGGCACTGCGGCAGTGGACACGTTGTCGGATTTTTTGCGGCGCGATCTCATTCAGCATTTGTCTTCTTGAGTCCAGTCACAGAGCACATCCAGTGCGGCGTCGCATGGAGTGCGCTGACCCAACGGAGAAGGAGCGGGAGGCTGCGGTTGCCTCGCATTCAGGCTCCGGACGCCCCCGCACCGAGGTCACAGTCTTTTCAGCGCTGATCTGCCGCGCGAGCCGCCGTCATCCTCGGCAGTTTCAATGACTGATCATCCAGGGCCTGCCTGCAGCCGCGCGCGATGAGTTGGCATTGCCTCCCTTCGGCAGCGCCATCGGCGAACAACACGCGCATGACATGCCGTGCGACGACGATCGCTTGGGCTCGTGTGCCGCGCGCTCGTTGGTCGCAAACGCCGCACGACGGTCGCCGCTAAGCGATGTCAAAGACGGTGCCGCCACGATCACGCGCGATGCCGCTTCGCCGCAGTGCGGACAAGGTGCGCATTGGTGCCGTTGCGACATCGCCCGCAACGCATCGAAGACACCGCATTGCGGACAGTCGTAGTCGTAAGTAGGCATAGCTGGACTCCCAGGTCAGGCGATATCGAGCGACAGCGGCAGATCGACGCCGGCCATGTCACGAGGGACGGGCCCCGTTGCACTCGGACTGATATCAAAATCGAAGATCTGCGTGGGCAACCAAAGCGTGGCGCATGCATTCGGGATGTCCACCACGCCGCTGATATGGCCCTGCACTGGCGCGGTCCCGAGCAATGAATACGCTTGTGCACCGGAATAGCCGAACTTTTTCAGATACTCGATCGCATTCAGGCAGGCTTGCCGATAAGCGACGTTGACGTCGAGGTATTGTTGCTTTCCTGTTTCATCGACAGAGATGCCTTCGAAGATCAGGAAATCGTTGTACGTCGGCACGATCGGGCTGGGCTTGAAGACCGGATTCCTGATCCCGTATTTCGCCATGCCGCCCTTGATCAACGCCACTTTCATATGCACCCACCCGGCCATTTCGATCGCGCCGCAGAAGGTTATTTCGCCGTCTCCCTGACTGAAGTGCAGATCGCCAACCGACAATCCCGCGCCATCCACGTACACCGGGAAATAGATCTTTGCGCCACGCGACAAGTCCTTGATGTCGCAGTTGCCGCCATGCTCTCTTGGAGGGACGGTGCGGGCACCTGCCGCGGCAGCCGCGTCGCGGGCATCACCGGTGAGTTTGCCCATATGGGCGGTCCCGGCGAACGGCGGATTCGCCAGCGGCGGCACGCGGTCCGGTTCGTTAGCGATCAGTCCGAGCTCGCGTTCGTTCCAGGTTTCGAGCAAGCCCGGATCCGGCAGGCAGCCGATCAGTCCCGGATGGATCAAGCCTGCAAAGCGCACCCCGGGAATATGTCGTGACTCGGTGAAAAGTCCCTTGAAATCCCAAATGCTCTTTTGTGCATGCGGGAAATGATCGGTCAGGAAACCGCCACCGTTCTTTCTCGAGAAGAAACCATTGAAGCCCCACTGACTGTCCGCCTTCGTCCCGATGTCCAGCAGGTCGACAACAAGCAGATCGCCAGGCTGCGCACCGTGGACGCCCACCGGCCCTGACAGGAAATGCACAATCGATAAATCGATGTCGCGGACGTCGTCTGCCGAATCGTCGTTCTTGATGAACCCGCCGGTCCAATCGTAGGTCTCGAGTACAAAGTCGTCGCCCGGATTGACCCAGCAGGCCATTGGAATGTCGGGGTGCCATCGGTTGTGCACATTTTCATTGTCGTAAGCAGACTGGGTCAGATCGACTTTGATGAGCGTGTCAGGCATACGGATCTCCTTGGTTTCAGTGGGGTCTGCAGCAGATCTGCAGAGGGCGAAAGCGCAAAACGGCGTTCAAACGGAAAGGAACTGTTTGACGCGGGCAGCGTCGATGGCATCCCGGGGGCTTTCATGTACGAGTTGTCCGCCTTCGATCACGAAGAGCCGCTCGGCCACATCCATCGCAAAGCTCAGTACTTGCTCGGAGACAACGATCGTGATTTCTCGTAGCTTGCGAATATCGTTCAATGCGCGGGCAATATCCTTGATGATCGATGGCTGGATGCCTTCGGTTGGCTCGTCCAGCAGCAGTACCTTTGGCTCGCTGACCAACGCGCGGGCAATCGCGAGCTGTTGCTGCTGACCACCGGAGAGGTTGCCTCCCTTGCGATGGCGCATGTCGAATAACACTGGAAACAGCGCGTAGATCTCGTCCGGGATCGTGCGCGATCGCGATCCCTCCATCCCGGTACGAATGTTTTCTTCCACGCTAAGTGACGAAAATATCTGCCGACCTTGCGGCACGTACGCGAGCCCTATGGCGACGCGCTCGAAGCTCTCCGCATCCGTCAGTGCCAGACCGTCGATATCGACCGACCCGGTCTTGATCGGCAGGATACCCATCAACGCCTTGAAGAGCGTCGTTTTGCCCATGCCATTGCGGCCCATGATCGCGACAGTTTCGTTGCGTCGCGCGGAAAACGAGATCCCGTGCAACGCCTCGCTTTGTCCGTAACTGACAACCATATCTTTGACGTTCAGCATGATCCAATTCCGATTCGTAGAGGACGGTCAGGGGAGACTCAGTGCCCGCAAGCAGTGAACGACTTCATAGCGCTGCGGAGCACTGCACTGCACATCACGGCATTAGTGACCCAAATAAACATCTATGACGCGGGGGTCTTGCTGCACTTGCTCCATCGCTCCTTCCGCCAGTATTTTTCCCTGATGCATCACCGTGACCTTGTGGGCGATTCGAGAGACGAAGTCCATGTCGTGTTCGATGACGATCATCGACCGGTTCTGGCAGATCTTGACCAACAGCTCTGCCGTGACATCGCGCTCGCGTGCGCTCATGCCGGCGATGGGTTCATCCAGCATCAGGAGCTCTGGATCCTGCATCAACAGCATGCCGATTTCGAGCCACTGCTTTTGTCCGTGCGACAGCAATCCGGCATCTCTGTTCAATGCGTCGAGCAGACCGATTTCGTCCGCGACCTCGTGCACGCGGTTCCGGACGTCGTCGGTGTAACGGAAGGCGAGTGCACCAAAAACGCCGCGACCGCGCGGAAATGACACTTCCAGATTCTTCAACACGCTCAGATTTTCGTAGATTGATGGCGTCTGAAATTTACGACCGATGCCTGCCCGCACGATGCGAAATTCCGGCTTCTTCGTCATTTCCTCGTTATTGAATTTGATCGAGCCGCTTGTAGCGGCGGTGCGCCCGCAAATCAGATCGAGCAATGTGGTCTTGCCGGCGCCGTTCGGGCCGATCACGACGCGCAGCTCGCCGCGGTCCACATACAGATTCAATGCATCTATTGCCTTGAATCCGTCAAAAGACACGCTCAGATCTTCGATGGCCAGCAGGAAATCGGTATTGCTCATGGCGCACTCCCGTCAGGATGCCTGCTTGTGTCAGTTGCGATCGCCAAGCTTCTGCGTGCACGTGAGATCAATCTCGGTTTGATGTGCGCCTCATAGACACCGGCCAAGCCGTCGGGAAAGGCCATGACGACGCCGATGAACAGCGCCGCCATCAGCAACAGCCATAGGTTTGGAAAGCTTTCAGAGAAGTACGATTTGCTGAAATTCACCAGCAAGGTTCCGTAGACCGCGCCAACCAGCGACATGCGTCCGCCGACAGCCGCATAGATCACCATCTCAACGGACGGTACGATGCCGATCAGCGACGGCGACATGAACCCGACTTGCAGCGTGAACATGGCGCCCCCAATGGCGGCCACCAGCGCCGCGAGGCAGTAGGCGAAGACTTTGAACATGGCGACGTCGTAACCGCTGAAACGCACCCGGTCTTCTTTGTCGCGCATGGCCAGCAGCAACGTGCCGAGCTTGCTCGATTGAATCAGTCGGCAAACCGCGATCGCAAGGAGCAGCAGCACGGCGGTGACAAAATACAGTGTGACTTTTGCGGCATTGCTTTGGATGTCCCACCCGAGCAGGGTCTTCAAGTCCGTGATGCCATTGATTCCGCCTGTGTAGCCTTGCTGTCCGACAATCAGGACGGACAGGATCAACGTGATGGCCTGCGTGATGATCGCGAAATAGACGCCGCCGACGCGTCGTTTGAACATCGTGAACCCGATCACGAACGCGAGCGCGATTGGTACCGCTATGACCGCGAGCAACGCAAACGGTAGATGATGAAACGGCCGCCAGAACCAGGGCAATTGCGTGATCTGATTCCAGTCCATGAAGTCTGGGATGCCTGGCGTCGACTGCGTTTTCGTGCTGATCGGATCGGACGCCTCTAGTTTGAGAAACATCGCCATGCAATAGCCCCCCAAACCGAAGTAGACCCCCTGCCCGAGACTCAACACGCCGGCATAGCCCCATGCCATCACCAAGCCGACGGCGACGAACGCGTAGCTCAGATACATGCCGACCATGTTCAATCGGAAGATGTCCAGACTCAGTGGCATGACCACCAGCAGGACCACTGCGAGCAAGACCCATGTACTGAAGCGATGATGAAGCAGCCAGTAGTAGACCGCGCCGATCCCGCTCCCCGGCGGCGACGGTTGGTGCGGTTGCGGCGGCGGGGAGGCCGAGGGCGAAGATTCGACGGCGCGATTCATGACGGATTCCCAAAAAAGTGACGACGCTTCGTGTTGCCCCCATCGGGCTATGCCGCGCTCTACACGCGGCGCACCTTGGACGCGAAGATGCCTTGCGGTCGCGCCATCAGGATCAAGACGACGGTCAGCAGGGTCAGCACTCGGGCGGACGAGCCGGTGAGAAAGAATTCCGCAATCGACTGCGTTTGTGCGATACCGAATGCGGACGCGACGGTTCCCAACAGGCTGGCCGCGCCTCCAAACGTCACGACGAGGAAAGAGTCGACGATGTAGAGCGATCCGCTGGTGGGCCCCGTCGAGCCGATCGTGGTGAACGCCGCGCCGGCGACGCCAGCCATCCCGCATCCGATCGCGAAGGTCAGCCGGTCGGTACGCTTTGTATCGATACCGGCTGCATTCGCCATCGTGCGATTGTTGACGGTGGCGCGCACACGTAAACCCCAGCGAGACCGATACATCGCGAGCAAGAGGCCGCCGGTGAGCACGATGGCTAGGCACATGACGAACAAGCCATTGACGGGGATATCGAGCCCGGTTTTCGGCGTCCAGGAGCCCATCAGCCAGTTCGGTAACGTCGGACTGACTTCTTTCGGACCAAAAAGCGAGCGGAACATCTGCTGCATCGCCAAACTGAGCCCCCATGTGGCGAGCAATGTGTCGAGCTGTCGTTTATAAAGATGACGGATCAACATCCATTCGACCGCCCAACCGAACGCAAACGCGACTAGGAATGCCGTCACGATCGCGAGCGGTAGATAGGCCGCAACCACATCCGGCCCGAAGTGCTCGGCCCAACGGGAGAACACGTACACGGTGTACGCACCAATGGTCATGAACTCGCCGTGCGCCATGTTGATGACGCCCATCTGCCCGAATATGACTGCGAGTCCCAGCCCCATCAGGAGCAGTACGCTGAACAGACTGAGCCCGGCAAAGCCCTGCATCAAGGTGATATTGACGATATCGCTGGCCGACATGGCGCGATCTCCGGTGAGTGCTTATTGATAGCCCTTGGGGAAAGGGTTCGGTTCGATCAAGGTGGGCGATTCCGCGACGACCTTGAACTGGCCGTCCAGCTGCGCCTGACCAATCCGCGTGCGGCTCCATAAATGATGGTTCGGGTGAATCTTGACGTAACCTTCCGGGGCGGTTTTCAGCTCGATGCCGGGGGACGCGGCCACGACTTTGTCGACGTCGAAGCTGCCTGCTTTTTCGCACGCAGCTTTCCAAAGCCAGGGACCGAGGTAAGCCGCCTGCGTGACGTCGCCGATGACCGCATTGGCGCCGTACTTGGCTTTGAATGCAGCAACGAACGCCTTGTTGTTCGGATTGTCGAGCGATTCGAAGTACTTCATCGCGGAATAGAATCCGGCGAAGTTCTCACCGCCGATACCGAGCAGTTCGTCTTCCGTCACGGAGATGGTGAGCAGGAATTGTTTATCCGGCGTGATGCCTGCCGCTTTCAGTTGTTTATAGAACGCCACATTCGAGCCGCCGACGATAATGGCGTAAATGCAATCCGGTTTGGCGATTTTGATCTTGTTGATCAGCGAATTGAAGTTGGTTTGTCCGAGCGGGTAGTATTCTTCGCCGACGACTTTTTGGTGCAAGTGATTTTCAATGTGCTTGCGGGCGATTTTGTTCGACGTCCGCGGCCAGATATAGTCCGAACCGATCAGAAAGTACGTCTTCGATTTCTTCGTTTCGGAAGCCCAGTTCAAGCCCCACAGAATCTGCTGCGTCGCTTCCTGACCGAGATAAAACACGTTCTTCGATTGCTCGAGGCCCTCATAGAACGTAGGGTAGTAGAGCAATCCGTTGTCGCGTTCGAAAATGGGGAGCACGGCCTTGCGCGAGGCGGACGTCCAGCATCCGAACACCGCCGCAACATGGTCGCTTTCGAGCAGCTTTTTCGACTTTTCTGCAAAGGTAGGCCAGTCCGACGCGCCGTCCTCCTGAATGATGTTGATTTGCCGGCCGAGCACCCCGCCTGCCGCGTTGATCTGGCTGATCGCCAGACGCTCCGACTCGATCGAACCGGTCTCGGAAATGGCCATTGTCCCGGTCGATGAATGCAGTTGTCCAACGGTGACAGTGCTGTCCGTGACGGCCAGTTTCGTCGTATTGACCTTTGACGTGGGAGGGGTCTGTCCAAAGGCGAACGACGGTACCGCCAGTACGGGCGCCGATGCCAGTCCCATCAGCAATTGACGGCGCAATGGCGAAAAGATGCCGACCCCCGGCGTCCGCATACCGTGCTGCGCTTCATCATCGTTTGTCGGAAAGTCTTGTTGATCGTCGATGGACATCGAGCCTTCTCCAGGTATCGTCGTGGGATGTGTCGGTGGGCGTAGCGCACGGCGGTCGTCCGTCCGTCGCCTCAGCGCTGGGCAAAATGTAAGTAGCCGAATCGAGCGGGACAATACGCTTTTTGACGTACATGAGACGAAGGTAGGATGGAGTAGACTCGACGCTGGTTTCTGCGACATCCGATTCGACATCGTCACGACGCGCAGGCCGACAGGGTCCGTTTTCCGATGAATTGCACTGGAATCAGGGATCATCCGATGCCGCCATCCCCTCATGCCACGGATCTCGCCCAGGCGGCGTTTGCGCCGCCGCAAGGCGCGCCGGCC
>CAWUJR010000040.1:0-15490 GCA_963922375.1 uncultured Robbsia sp. | reverse complement strand
GCGCAGCCGCGCGTTCGACGATCAAACGCGACCCGGCAACGCAAACCTGCCCGGCATTGCCCGCTATCGCACCGGCAATGCGTCGCGCGACGCGGTCAAGATCCGGCGCATCGGCAAACACCAACTGTGGGCTCTTGCCGCCCAATTCGAGCGTGACCGGCTTGGTGCCGGTCTGCGCGCATGCCGTCATGATGGCCGCACCGGTCTGACTGGACCCGGTGAAGGTGACCTTCGCGATCTTCGGATGCCGACACAGCGCTTCGCCGGTCGTTCGGCCATCGCCTTGCACGACATTGAAAATACACGGCGGAGTGCCCGCAGCGATCGCCAGTTCAGCCAACCGCAAAACGGAGAACGGTGTCATTTCCGACGGCTTCAGCACGACCGCATTACCGGCGGCCATGGCCGGTGCGACCTTCCATGACGCCATGACCAACGGGAAATTCCACGGTGCGATCGCGGCAATCACGCCATACGGCTCGGCGATCGTCATCCCCAGGTGATCGGGTCGCGTCGCGGCCACCTCTCCACCCAGCTTGTCGGCAAACTCCGAATAGAAGCGGATACCCTCAGCGGTAAACGGCACGTCCCAGCGCGCGGCGTCACGAATCGGACGGGTCGAGCCGAGCGACTCCAATGGTGCAAGCGTCTCGACATCGGCTTCGATAAGTTCGGCCCAACGCCGCATCACGCGTGCACGTTCGCGCGGCGCTTGCCGCGCCCAGTCGCTCGTTTTGAATGCCGTCCAAGCGTTTTGCACCGCCCGGTCGACGAGGTCGGCATCGGCGATCGGCAATGCCGCGTAGACGGCACCGTCGGATGGCCGTGATACATCGATGGCACCCGTGCCGTCGACATACTCGCCACCGATAAAGTGCGCACTGCGCACCGCCACCAACGCGGGATCGAAGCTATCCATCATGACGTTCCAGAGACGAGAAAGAAAAAGAGAGCGGCACAGGAGCGCTCATGCGGTTGCATCGCAACTTGCTTCACGCTGTCTGTCGCAATTGCGGGTAGGCCGTACATAGCTCGGCGAATAGCGCGTGCACGATCGCAGCGCCGCCAGCGACGTCAGCATCGCGACCGAGCGCAAGACGCTGATCGAGCGCGTCGAAGATTTGATGCTTGATGAAGTAGCGCCACTGCACAGGCACACTCGCGAGAATGGCTGTCAGCGCCTCATAGCGCGCCAGCGTCCACTTCGTTTCGAATGCCTCGCGATAAGGGCCGAACGAGAACGCCGGCGGCGTTTCGTCCGCTACCGCGGCCAGCGCCTTCGCACGCAACGCGGCAGTCTCATCCCGATCGATGACGTCGTCGTCGATCGCCACCGCATACGTCTCGCGCGCCTCAGTCACACTCACGTAGCCGCGTCGAACGTCGTCGAGCACCTTGTCGATGTCTCGCTCGATCGGCCGTCCATAGCCGCCCGCGCCCGCACCGATCAAGCGAATCACGTCGCCGGGCATGCAAACTACCAGATCGTTGTTGTCCAACTCCTCCGCATGCGGCGTACCGGGATTCCGTGTGAATCGCGCATTGCCGCCGGCATGACCGCCGCGCACCCCCCATGACGCGAAGCGCGTACGATCGCGATTGCGTGCGGTGACCAGGGTGTTCGGCGAGAACACCTTGAACTCCATCACTAACCCCTGACCGCCACGATATTTACCCGCGCCGCCGGAGCCTGGCGCAACGCCGTAACGCGTGATGCGAATCGGGACTTCCGCTTCGTTGATCTCGACCGGTGTGTTGCGTAAAAATGCATTGTTGGCGCCCGAACCGTCTTCGCCATCTTCATACGGATTGCCCCCCGCCCCGCCACCGATCGGACCGATCGATGCCATCACCGTGGCACCCTGTCGATCCATCGTCTTCACGCTCAGAATCGATAACCCCCCTGCCGGACAAGCGGCCAAACGCTCCGGCACCGCTTGCGAGAATGCCCCGAAGGTCAGCAAATGCAGTAATTTACACGTCAAGCTGCGCATCCCGACTGCCGCAGGCTGCACCGCGTTGACGACGGTGCCCTCCGGCAATATGCAGCGCGCGACGCGCAGCATGCCGGTGTTCAGCAGGATGTCCGGGTTCAGCGTGTACAGCACGTAGACCAGACCGACCAATGCCAGCGCGTGGCGCTCCTTACCGCCAGTCGGAATATTCAGCGACGACTGCAGTTGCGGATCGCTGCCGGTATAGTCCATCTCAACCGAGCCGTCTTTGACACGGACCGTCAACGCGACACGCATCGGCTTGCCGCGTACCGAATCCTCGTCCGCGAATTCGGAAAAGAAATAATCGCCATCCGGAATGCCACGCAGAATCGTGCGTGCCTGCTCCTCCGAATAATCGAGCAACGCGCCCATGCCGGCCTTGAAACCGTCGATACCGAAACGCTCGATGATTTCCAATACACGCCGTTCGCCGGTGTGCAATGACGCGAGCTGCGCATGCAAGTCGCCGACGTTCTGGTCCGGCACACGCACGTTCGTGGCCATGATCCGCAGAATGCTTTCGTCCAGCACACCCTTCTTGACGATCTTCGTCGGTGGAAAACGAATGCCCTCCTGCTGGATTTCGGTCAATGTGCGCGACAGCGACGCCGGCACGGCGCCGCCCATATCGGTGTTATGAATATGACCGCCGACGAAGCAGACGATTTCGCCGTTGTAGAACACCGGCTTCCAGATCACGATATCGGGCGTGTGAGTGGCCACGTAACCGCTGTAGGCGTCGTTCGTCATGCCGATATCGCCGGGCTCATAGTGATCGATCATATTGATCACCGCGCTGTAGTCGAGCCCGACATACCAGGTTGCGCCCAACGTTTTCGGCGACGCGAAGGTCAGCCCTTCAGGGGTGGTGATCGCGCACGAAAAATCCTCGGTCTCTTTGACGAACGTGGAATGGGCGGTTCGCACCAGCGTGTAGGCCATGCTTTCTGCCGCTGCAACGCAATAGTTCGCAAAAATCTGCAGGACTGCCTTGTCGAATGTCATCATGATTTTCGTTCCGTTCGCGTTCAGTTCGTCGACGTGAGGATGAGATTGCCGTAATCGTCGATCCGACCGCGATATCCGGGCAACACGCTCGTTGTACAGTCGTCCTGCGCGATCACCGCAGGGCCGGCCAGTTGCTGACCGGCCAGCAGGTCTTTACGGTAATAAAGCGCCGCGTCGTGGAATGCCCCGTCCATGAAGACGCGGATCGAGCCGGCAGGCACCGGCGCACGATCTGCCGCATCGCACGCAGCAATCTTTCGCAGCGCCGGTTTGGGTGTGGCCGCGGTAATCACCAGCCGTAACGCGACCACCTGGATTTTCGCGCTTGCATCGCTGTGTCCGTAGAGCCGCGCGTGTTCGCGGTGGAACGCATCGGCGAGCGGTGCGATCTCCTGACCGATCAGCCAATCGATATCGAGCGGTGTATCGATTTCAAACGATTGCCCCTTGTAGCGCATGTCTGCCGACACCACGACGCTGGCCGTGCTGTCGTCGCCGATCTGTCCGCTGATCCAACTGCGTGCCGCTTCATCGAGCGCACGTACATCGTCCCCGAGTTGTGCGAGCGCTGCGGCATCCAGGTCGTAATAGGTGGTCTTGACGAAATCGTTCTTCGTGTCGGCGATCAAACCGCCTAATGCACTCAGTACGCCAGGCGCGGTCGGGACGACGATGTCCTCCATTCCCAACGCCCTTGCGAAATAACAAGCCAGCATCGGGCCGGCGCCGCCGAACGGCAACAACGAGAACGTACGCGGATCGATCCCGAAGCGCGACACGATGCGGCTGACACCCGCATACATGCCGGATACCGATACATTGACGATCGCTTCGGCAGTCTTGTAGACATCGGTGCCCAGCTTCTCGGCAAGCACGCCGATCGCCCGATGCGCACCTTCGTGATCGACCTGCACCGCGTTATAGCCCAAGCCCGCGTTTCCGATCACACCTAGCACAACGAACGCATCGGTGATGGTCGCACGCGTGCCACCGCGGCCATAACAGACCGGCCCCGGATTCGAGCCGGCACTTTCCGGACCGACTTTCAGCACGCCAAAGTCGTCGACCCACGCAATCGAGCCCCCCCCGTCACCGATCGACGAAACCGACACAGAAGGAATATGGATCTGGAAGTCGCCGATATATTCCCCGGTCGCAAATTGCGGCTCGCCATCGATGATTAACGCAACGTCAGCGGTCGTGCCGCCAATATCCAGGCTCATACAGTGCCGTAGACCGCTGATCTGCGCGACATAAGCCGCGCCGATGACCCCCGACGCGGTGCCCGACAGGATCATCTGTACACAGTTCGTCTTGCCGGCTTCGGCACTCATCACGCCGCCATTCGACTTCGTCACCTTCATGTCCGACACCACGCCCGTTTCGCGCAGCGCACGTTGCAGCGACGTCAGATAGTGCGAGACCTTCGGCTGCACATAGCCCCCGATCACGGCCGTGGAGGTGCGTTCGTATTCGCGGATGATCGGCCAGACATCGCTCGAGCACGACACGAAAACGTCGGGCATTTCGCGTTGTATGATCGCCTTCACCGCATGCTCGTGCCGCGGATTGCGATACGCGTGCAGCAGCGATACGACCACGCCTTCGCAACCGCTACGACGTAGGTCCTCGACGGCCTCCAGCACGCTTTGCTCGTCGACTTCGGTTTCCACCACGCCTCGCGCCGTCATCCGCTCGATCACACCGAACACGCGCTCGCGCGGCACCAGCGGTGCAGGTCGCTTGGAAAAGAGGTTGTACATATCGGGGCCTTTCAAACGCGCGATATCCAGCACGTCTTCGAAATGCCGGGTAGTCACGAGGCCCAAACGCAATCCTTTACGCTGCACCACCGCATTCACGCCCACCGTAGTGCCATGCGTAAAGTAATTCACGTCACGTGGGTCGATTCCATAACGCTCTGCCAGTTGCGCCATGCCGAGCAGGACTTCGCTGCCGGGACTATCCGGTCGCGAAAAGACCTTCAACGTCTTCAGTTCACCCGTTTCTTCGTTTAGTACAGCGAAGTCTGCGAATGAACCACAGATATCCACACCGATTCTCATGCCCATCAGATTGTCCTCGATTCCACTTCTGCTGCTTCGTGACACCTCATGACACCGGACCTACCTTACGCGGTGGCACGAAGCAGCGTGTTTAGCATTATTGAAATGCCACCAGATCGGCTTCCGTACGATGACACAGTATCTGCGCGCCATTCCCCAGCGTCCGCACGGACGGCGCGGTCTCGTTGCACACACCGTCGATGCGCATCGGGCAGCGCCCCAGAAATGTGCAAAGCTCGGGGTTATCGGCCACCGCACCGATAGGTGCCAGAGGCCGATGGCACCGTTCGCTTGCTTCAGCCAGCCAGCCGGCTTTCAACTCCGGCGCGGACGACACCAGCAGATGCGCATACGGGTGATACGGCGGCGCCAGCATCGCATCGCGGCTTGCCGCCTCCACACGATGTCCGGCATACAACACGACGACATCGTCGCTGATCGCACGGACTTTGGCGATATCGTGCGTGATGAAAAGATAAGACACCCCAAGCTTGCGCTGCAGATCGCGCAGAAGCGCCAAAATCGCCGCACCCACTACCGTGTCCAGCGCCGACGTGACTTCATCGCACAAGATCAGATCCGGCTCGGCAGCCAGCGCTCGAGCCAGGTTCACCCGCTGTTTTTGTCCGCCGGACAATTCGCCGGTTCGCCGCTCGGCCAGCGCCGCCGGCAGGTGAACCAGTTCCAACAGCTCCGCCACGCGTCGACGCGCTTTTTCACCGGACATCCGATGGTAGAACGCCAACGGGCGCGCGAGCGTTCGTTCCACCGTATGCGCGGGATTCAGCGCGGTATCGGCATTCTGGAACACGATCTGAATACGCTGACATTGCGTCTTCGTGCGACGGGACAGATTGCCGGTCAGCGGCTGCCCTTCGAGCAGCAAGCTACCGCCCGCATAGGGGACGAGCCCGGCGATGACCTTTGCCAGCGTGGTCTTTCCCGAGCCGGATTCGCCAATCACGCCGACGGTCTGCCCGCGACCGATACTCAGGTCGATGTCGCTGAGAATCAGATTCGCCGGCCAGCCCTTCGCATTCTTTCGGCCGTATCCGGCGGTCATTCGCCGTAACTCGAGCAGCGGCTTCGTCGCCCCGGACGACTGCGACAACGCGCGCGCGGCTGCGTCCGTGTCTGCATTTGCATTCGCCGTGGCGAACGCCGTTGCGGCGGTGACGGCCGGCGTCACCGCCGCAATCAGGCTTTGCGTATACGCATGTGCCGGCGCACGCAAGATCTGTTCGGTGCGACCAACCTCGCGGATCGCGCCATTGCGCAACACGACGATTCTGTCTGCCATCTGCGCGACCACAGCGAGATCGTGCGACACATAGACCGCCGTCATCCCGCGTTCCTTCACGACGCGCTTGAACGCCTGCAGCACATCGATTTGCGTGGTGACGTCGAGTGCCGTCGTCGGCTCGTCCAGAATCACCAATTCCGGATCCGTGATCAACGCCATGGCCGCCATCAGACGCTGAAGCTGACCGCCGGACACCTGGTGCGGATACCGTTGCCCGATCGTTTCCGGCGACGGCAAGGCAAGCGAGCGGAAAAGCTCGACTGCCCTGACGCGCGCAGCCGTCCTGGACATTGTTTTATGGATCATCGCGCTCTCGATGACCTGATCCAGAATCGTCCGGGACGGATTGAAGGCGGCCGCCGCGCTTTGTGCGATATAGGTGACACGCCTGCCGCGCAGTGCGGCGAGCGCCTTCGGCGACAGCGCGCGCACATCCACGTCGCCCACCTTGATCGCGCCGCCGACAATCCGACAGCCGCTACGGGCGTGCCCCATCAATGACAGGGCGATCGTCGTTTTGCCTGAACCAGATTCACCGATCAGCGCGATCACTTCACCGCGTGCGACATCGAAATCGATATCGTGCACGATCGTCGTGTCCGGTTCGCCCGGACGACTGCCGACCACGCGCAGCCCCCGTACTTCGACGAGGTTTTCCGGAAGGTGCGGGGCAACCGAATGCGTGTGCTGAGACGTCTGTGCCAGAGCCTGCGCCTGCGCGGATTCCTGCGGTTTTTTCAGTTCGGTAAGCATTCAGTGACCTCCGCCGGTTTTCGCCGCGCGCAGACGACGCTTCGCGCCGTTGGGCAAGCCATCGATCAGCAAATTGACGCCCACCGTCAGGATCGCGATCGCGATGGCAGGCATGATCACCACCGGTGCGCCATCGCCCAGTCCGGTGATGTTTTCCCGGACCAGCGAACCCAGATCCGCTGCAGGCGGCTGCACTCCCAGTCCCAGAAAGCTCAGACCGCTCAGCAACAGCACCACGAAGACAAAACGCAACCCGGTATCGGCCAGCATCGGATGCAGCATGTTCGGCAGGATTTCGGCGCGGGCGATGTACCACGCACTTTCACCCCGGGCCTTGGCGACCTGCACATACTCCAACGCGCTGATATTGACCGCCAGCGCGCGGGCGATACGATACGAGCCAGGCATATAGCTGATCGCCGCGGTCAGGATCAGCAACGTGACCGACGAGCCGAAGGCCGCCACGATCATCAGCGCGAACATCTTCGACGGGATCGATGTGACGGCATCCAACACCCGACTCAGCGGCTCATCGACCGCACGTCCTGCCACCGCTGCCAGGAGGCCCAGCGTCGTGCCGGTGATCGCAGCGAGGAGCGCGGCTGCAGCAGACAGCAAGACCGTGAGACGCGTGCCGTACAGAATCCGGCTCAGCATGTCGCGGCCCAGATAATCGGAGCCCAGCGGCAGCTTCGCAGTGAAACCCGCGAACACATCGTTCGATACGATCGCCCCTTCCGAATGCGGGGCAAGCCAGGGCGCGAACACCGCAACGAACAGCGCGATGCCTACCATCGTCAGACCGATCCAGCCGCCGGTCGACAATGACAGGCGCGAAGCGAGCGAGCGCCGCGCAGTCGGACTCGCCGCGATGGCGGCAGCACTCACGGCCGTCACCGAGTGGACCGCCGCCTTCTCCACCGCCGTGGATTCTGACGCGTGCGCGGGGTTGTGTTGTTCAACATTCATGTCCGCAACCTCGGGTTGGAAATGATGGCGCACAGGTCGGCGAGCAACACGAGCACCAGGTAACCCAGGCAGAAGATCATAGTGCACGCCTGTACGAGCGGAAAATCGCGGTTGCTGACGGCGTCTACCATCAGACTCGCCAGCCCCGGGTAATTGAAGATCGTTTCGACGATGATCACCCCACCCAGCAGATACGACAGGCTCAGCGCCACCGCATTGGCGATCGGCCCGATCGCATTCGGCAGCGCATGGCGCAGCACGATGCGCGATGCGCTGGCGCCCTTGAGCAATGCCATTTCCACATAGGGCGATCCCAACTGCTCGATCACCGCAGCACGCGTCATGCGCGCCATCTGCGCAATCACCACCGCGCAAAGCGTGAGCACCGGCATCGCGTAGGCGCGAAGGAAATCGCGAACACTGTCGATTTCGCCGCTGTACGACAATGCGGACAGCCAGTGCAGTTTGACAGCGAACACGAGAACAGCCACCGTCGCAATCAAGAACTCGGGCGTGGCCACGAGCGACAGAGTGGTCAGACTGACGACCCTGTCGATGATCGAATCACGGTTCACCGCCGCCAGAATACCCAGAAGGATCGCGATCGGCACGGACACGACCGTGGTAATGGCCGCCAGCGTGAGCGACTTCGGCAGACGTCCTTCGATCATCTGCGACACGGGCATATTACTCGACAGCGACACGCCGAAATTGCCGTGCAAGATGCCGAACAACCATTGCCCGTATCGAATATAAGCGGGTTGATCCAGACCGAACTGCACGCGCAGCGCTGCCACCGTTTCCGGCGTCGCCGATTGACCCAATGCGGCTTGCGCGGCGTCGCCCGGCAGCAAGTTCGTGATCGTGAAAATGATGATTGAGACGATCAGCAGCGTCAGCGCCGTCAGTGCGATGCGCTTGCCGATCAACTCGGCGATGTTCTGATTCATCGTGCGGTCCTTATAAAAAGGTCGCGAGATATCGCGTAACGACTAGCGCCGCAAGGCGCCGACGAAACTCAAGCATCCCACCAGACGTACTCGGCGAAAGAAAAGCCCATCATGCCGCCGGTCGGAATGGAGCCCAACCCTTTCAATTTCTGGTCGTTCGCGTCCAACAGACTGATAAATGCCGGAATGCCGATGCCGCCTTCGTTCGCGACGATCACTTGCATGTCGCCATACATTTGCTTGCGCTTCGCATCATCGGTTTCCGAGCGTGCGGCCAGCAGCAACTGATCGAACTTCGGATTCTTCCAACCGGACTCGTTCCATGCTGCATCCGATTTGAAGAATTGGGTGAACAGCACATCGGCACTCGATCGTGGATTGACACTGCCCCATCCCAACGCATCCTTCATCCAGTGATTCGACCAATAGCCGTCGGCGGGAACGCGGTTCACTTTCAGGTTGAGGCCGATGCCGGCACCGGTTTGCTGCAACAATTCCGCCATTTCGACAGAGCCGTTTGCATCCGGCGTGGCAACGATCGGCGGCAACGTCGCGCCAAGTGCGCCGGCTTTACGCAGATGGAACTTGGCCTTATCGAGATCGAACGGTCGCTGCGGCAAAGCAGCGTTGAAATAACGATGTCCGGGCGGAATCGGCTGATCGTTGCCGACCACGGCGAACCCACGGAAGACGGCGGACTTGATCTGCTCTCGATTGAACATATATTTCAAGCCCAACACAAAGTCCGGGTTGCCGGTGAGCGCATTGTCGCGGCGCATGATGAGATCGGAGTACAGACCCGATTTCGTCTCCTTGACCGCATAGCCTGGCGTGCTCGCGATCCGTTGCGTGGACCGCGGATCGACCGAGTTGATCAAATGCACATCGCCGGACAGCAGCGCGTTGACCCGCGCGGCGTTATCGCTGATGCTGATCAGTTCGATTTGATCCAAATGCGGCAGGCCCGGCTTCCAATAACCATCGTTGCGAACACCCACCGTCGTCACGCCCGGTTTGAATGTCTTTACCTTGTATGGGCCGGTACCGATACCCGTAGAGAAGTCCGTTGTACCGTCCTTGACGATGACGAATTGTGGCGTGGCCAGAATCACCGGCAAATCGGCGTTCGCGGCATCCAGTGTAATCTGCACTTCACTTGGCCCGCTGGCTTTGATTTCGGCAAATTGATCCGCCAGCGACTTCACTTTCGATGCGGTCGCCGGGTTCTTATGGCGCATCAGCGAGAAAACGACATCGGCAGGCGTCAACGCCTTGCCATCATGGAACGTGACGCCCTTGCGGAGCTTGATCGTCCAGACCCTCGCATCGGTGGTATCCACGGCTTCCGCGATATTCATCTGCGGTGTCAGCGTGCTATCCAGCTGCGTCAAGCTGCTATAGAACATGAAAAAGCGGATATAGTCGGATCCCGTCGAGCCCTTTGCCGGATCGAGCGTATCGGTCGTGGATCCCACATCGTAGGCCACCCGAATTTTGCCGCCTTTCTTCGGCGTCTCGGCAGCGAATGCCGATGTCGCCCCGGCCAGCAGACCGCCTGCACCGGTTGCCGCCATGCCCCCTGCTACCAGCACACGCATCATGTCGCGACGGCTGAAGCCGCCGTCGTTTTTGATAGCTTCGTCACTCATGCGAACTGCTCCTAACGATGAAAGGGGTAGATCAGTGGGTCGATAAAGCAATTTAAGCATCTCAAAATTTGCCGATTATCCCGATTGCCACCGGGTCGACCATCCAAATCGGTCGTTTTGGGTGGGTTCGACAGCATGTTTTGCTCCGCATCTGATTCGTTGCCTGGGCCATGCGCACATTCGCGTAAATAGCGACGGAACAAGAAGATCGTCCTATTCAATCGCGGGATGGAATGCGACAGTCACGCGGTAAGTCACCAGTCATTGAAGGAGTTATGCGTGTCGGATCTAACAGAAAAGCAGCCGCTGACGTATCGAAGCTTTACTGCAGACGATGTTGCCGCAGCGCATGCGCTGTCGGTCATCGTGAAGTGGCCGCATCGCCCGGAGGACTGGCGCTTCGCGTTCGATGCGGGCGTCGGCTTCGTTGCCGAACAGGATGGTGCGGTGATAGGTACTGCGCTGTGCTGGAAATTCGGCACGGATCGCGCGTCGCTCGGGCTCGTCATCGTGTCGCCCGATCATCAAGGCCGTGGCATCGGACGCAAGCTGATGGAAATGCTGCTTGCCGAAACGGGTGAGCGTATCACCTTCCTGCATGCGACTGCCGCCGGACGCCCTCTTTATGAAAAGCTCGGTTTCCAGGTCTTTGGCTCTCTGGATCAGCATCAGGGCGCAGTCTTCCAGCCGGCGCTGGTCTCGCTGCCACCCGGCGAACGGCTTCGCCCGCTCGGCGTCAACGATACGCCGCGCCTGATCGACTTAGCCACGCGCGCGAGCGGCCTGGATCGCAGCGCCGTACTGCCTGCGCTGCTACAAGCCGCCGATGGCATTGCACTCGACCGCGATGGCGAGCTACTCGGTTTCTCGCTGTTTCGCCGTTTCGGTCGCGGTTATACGATCGGGCCCGTGGTCGCACCGAACCTGCCGGGCGACGACGCGAGAGTCAATGCGGACCGTGCAAAGGCATTGATTCGTCACTGGTTGGCCATCAATGAAGGGGCGTTCATCCGCATCGACATGCCCACTGAAAGCGGTCTGACCGACTGGTTGACGGGGCTGGGTATGCCCCGCGTGGACACCGTGATGCGGATGGTACGCAATGCCACGCTACCGCTCGAGACCGATGTCCGCGTGAAACAGTACGGCATCATCAATCAGGCGATGTACTAACCACGCGACCATGGCCTTCCTGTACCGATCCGACCCCGTCCGAGGCGCCGTCTGGGCCGAAAGGTTCGCCGAGCGCGCCCCCGCATTGCAGTTTCACATCTGGCCCGACGTCGGCGACCCGGCGGCTATCCGCTATATGGCTGCCTGGCAGCCGCCGGATGATGCGTGGACCCTGCTGCCGAATCTGGAAGTGGTGTTTTCGGTCGGTGCCGGTATCGATCAGCTGGATTTGGCAACCGTGCCGGCGCATCTGCCCGTCGTCAGGATGATCGAGCCGGGAATCGTTGAAGGCATGGTCGAATATGTGACTGCAGCGGTGCTGTCGATTCATCGCGATCTGATCGATTATCGCCTGCAGCAGCACGCCGAACGTTGGCAACCGATGCCCGTTCGCGCGGCGGCGTCGCGTCGCATCGGCGTCCTTGGCATGGGGATGCTCGGCACGGCGGTACTGCAACGGCTGCAAATGTTCGGATTTCCTTGCGCCGGATGGAGCCGCTCGCCTCGCACGCTGGACGGGGTCGACTGCTACGCAGGTGATGAAGCGCTGGATGCGTTCCTTGCACGTACCGATGTGTTGATTTGTTTGCTGCCGTTGACCCCGGCGACGAAAGGCCTGCTGGACAAACGTTTATTCGCGGCGTTACCCCAGCATGCGTCACTGGTTCACGTGGGTCGCGGGCCGCAGCTGGTCACAGCGGACTTACTCGCGGCACTGGATTGCGGCCAATTGCACAACGCGATATTGGATGTTACCGACCCGGAACCGTTGCTGCCGGGGCATCCGCTATGGGTGCACCCGCGCGTCTGCATTACCCCGCATATCGCCAGTGCAACACGGCCGAACGGGGCGGTAGATGCCATTCTCGATAATATCCGTCGACACCAAGCGGGGCAGCCGATGATCGGGCAAATCGACCGATCGCTCGGTTATTAGAGCTTATTGGCAGTTATGGGCGGCACTCAGCAGAAAATGCTGCGTATGCATTGCAAAACGCGGCAGTCTCGCTTTTTGCGACGGCTTTTGGCGATGCGGGCGAATGCCGACAATCAGTAGTATGGAAGGGTCTGCTGACCGCTTCTCCGCTCACCTTACGCTTACTTTACGCTTATTTCCCCGCTCACTTCCGCGACGAGAAAACATCATGTCGATTCAATCGCTCATCGAGGCCGACCGCAAGCATCTGATTCACCCGGTCATCAGTTATCGCGCGCACGAAGCGCGTGGCGTCACCATTCTGGACTCGGCGAAAGGCGCGTATCTGCGCGATGCCGAAGGCAACGAGCTGCTCGACGCCTTCTCGGGTCTGTGGTGCGTCAATGTGGGCTACGGCCAACAAAGCATCGTGCAGGCTGCCACCGAGCAGATGACGCGTTTGCCGTACGCCACCGGATATTTTCACTTCGGCTCCGCCCCCGCGATCGAATTGGCGGAGAAGTTGGTCGAGCTCTCCCCCGCGTCACTGCAACACGTGTATTTCACGCTCGGCGGTTCCGATGCGGTGGATTCCGCACTGCGCTTCATTACGCACTATTACAACGCCACCGGCCGCCCTGCGAAGAAGCAGATGATCGCGCTGCAGCGCGGCTATCACGGCTCATCGTCCGTTGGCGCGGGCCTGACCGCGCTGCCAGCCTTTCATCGGCATTTCGATCTGCCGTTGCCGACGCAGCATCATCTGCCCTCTCCGTACGCTTATCGTCATGCGGCCGGTAACGATCCGCAGGCATTGATTGCGGCATCGGTCGCGGCGCTGCATGCAAAGGTAGCGGAATTGGGCGCGGACAATGTGGCCGCGTTCTTCTGCGAACCGATTCAGGGCTCCGGCGGCGTGGTCGTTCCGCCGGTCGGCTGGCTCAAGGCGATGCGCGACGCATGCCGCCAGCTCGACATTTTGTTCGTTGCCGACGAAGTGATCACCGGCTTTGGTCGCACCGGCCCGCTGTTCGCCTGCGAAGCCGAAGGCGTCGAGCCCGATCTGATGACGGTCGCCAAGGGCCTCACCGCCGGCTATGCGCCAATGGGTGCGGTGCTGATGTCCGATGCCATCTACCAGGCGATTGCAGACGATGCCGGTATGTCGTCGATCGTCGGTCATGGCCACACGTATTCTGCGCATCCGGTCAGCGCGGCGATTGGCCTCGAAGTGATGCGGCTTTATCACGAAGGCGGTCTGCTGGCGAATGGCATCGCGCAAGCCCCTCGCTTTGCACGCGGACTCGACGCGTTGCTGGATCATCCTTTGGTCGGTGACTCGCGGCATCGGGGGCTGTTGGGCGCATTGGAACTCGTCAGCGACAAAGACAGCAAGCAGGGTTTCGACGCTTCGCTGAAGCTGTCGGAACGCATCGCTGCGGCTGCCTACAAGAACCGATTGATCTTCCGTGCGTTCGGCGACAATATTCTCGGGTTCGCCCCGGCGCTGTGCTATACCGACGCCGACTTCGACGCGATGTTCGTGCGTCTCGAAAAGACGCTGGACGACGTACTGGCGCAGTCGGACGTTCGCGCCGCACTGCGCGTCAAAGGGCAAGTCAGCGCGTAAGCGCGTGATAAGATAGCCGACGAAAGCGGCGGAGGTGTCGTGACAACTGCGGTCATGTCGGCAACTGCGGCAGACTATCGCGCGAGTCAACCGCAGAGGCTGATGGTTGCCATGTCATGACCACCGCCGCTCGAAGACATGTTTCACCGTATCCGTTTTCCTTTTCTGCCAGCTGGATCCACGAACCACAATGAGTAGCGACTGCAAGCTTGACCGGATTGATCTGCGTATTCTTTCTCAATTGCAAAAGAAGGGACGCATTACGAACGTCGAGCTTGCCGATGCGGTGGGCCTATCGCCCAGTCCTTGCCTGATTCGGGTGAAGCGCCTGGAAAAGGCCGGCTATATCGTCGGCTATGGCGCACAGATTCAACTGGAAAAACTGGGTGACGTGCAGATCGTCTTCACCGAAGTCACGTTGGCCGATCATCGACGCGAAGACTTCATCAAATTCGTGGCGGCTGTGCGCGAAGTCGACGAAATCGTCGAATGTCATCTGGCAAGCGGCGGTTATGACTATCTGCTGAAGTTCGTGACGCGCAGCGTCAGTCATTATCAAACCATCGTGGAAGGTTTGCTCGAACGCGGCATCGGTATTGAAAAATACTTCAGCTACGTCATTATCAAAACACCGTTCGTGAAAAACCATTATCCGTTGGAAACCCTGTTCTCCCCGAACAGCTGACCGCTTGCCACACCGTGCATCGTGCCGTCCAAGCGCGTCACTTTAGAATATTGCTGCGGTCCTGTGCCGAAATGCAGATTTTTCTGTTGAAGGCACCCGCATAAAATCGAGCGATCGGGGCATATCCCGCTGCATGCCATGCAAGCGCGTCACTGGACGTCATGGCTGCATGCGACAGCCCATCACGCAGCGCGACATTTTATGCAAGGCAATCCGATGACCCTCTCGCCCGACCTCGTTCGACTCCTCCGCACGGATAATTTCATCGATGGACAATGGGTTGCCGCGCACGACCATGCACGCTTTGCGGTCACCAATCCGGCCACCGGCGAGACGATCGCCGAGGTCGCCAACAGTGGTGCCACCGACGCCCGTGCTGCTTGCGATGCCG